>CAYSRI010000014.1:8085-16082 GCA_964433405.1 uncultured archaeon
CGAGCCTTATAGGCTGTCCAATTATTATATTCTCCGTTATTCCCCTCAAATAATCTATTTCACCCCTCATAGCGGCGTCGAGTAGGTTGTTGACCGTCATCTCAAACGCCGCTCTTGCGAGAATGCTCTGCTTTTCTCCTGCAACTCCATGTCTCCCGATTTGCCTCAATTCCCCATCAGCAGTCATAACATCTGCCAAGAGCATTATATGGCGGACATCAACTTCCAAACCCTGCTCTTCCAGTGTACTGAGGGCCTCTCTTATGATCGCACTCCTCGCTGCCTCAATTCCAAGGACCTCGTATATCTCGTAGATGTCATTTGTCAGGGTTCTAGAAAAGTCCACGCCTTTGACTTTCATCACCTTTTTGAGGCTCGAACCTTCTGTGTAAAGGACATACTCATCGCCTTCCTTTCTTATTATGACCCTTTTTATTTCCTTTATCCCCATTACAACCATATCTCTCAGTTTTTCAAACACATCCATTAAGTGCTTGTAAGATGGTTCTTTGATTTTTACAACCAAAAATTCTCCTTCCTGCTCAAAATCATCTTTATCTTTTATGCTTTTCTCGATCTTATCCTTAAGTTCATCAAAAGACAGGCCTTTTCTTCTTAGCGCCTCCTCATCGGGTTTTATTAAAATCTTCATTTCCCTAAGATCGACCTCAATGTCTGCCAGATCCTTAAGATAAGTTGCCTCAATTTTGTTCGCAACTTCCCTAGCCTTTTCTCTGTCCTTCGCAATTTCTTTCTCCAGATAGATCGTCATCATTGGTGTTGAGGGGTTCTTTCTGACGTCCAGAATTTCAATCAACCTCGGCAAGCCAAGAGTAACGTTTAGTTCTGCAACTCCTGCATAGTGGAATGTTCTCATTGTCATCTGTGTTCCCGGTTCTCCCACCGATTGGGCGGCGACTATTCCAACCGCCTCGCCCGGCTCGATGAGGTTTGCAAGATAGGCCTGATAGCATCTTTCGATTATCTTCTTTGCAACGTTCTTCTTAACCTTCAACTTCTCCAATTCTTCCTTTATTTCTTCCTTTATAGATTCAGGAAATGGATACTGTTCAAGAAGTGAGTCGTAGCTCATTCTTTCACCTCTCCCAAAACCTCCTTGACTATTCTTTTTACATCCACCGACTTTCCTCTAAAGCTCTTCATCGGATCGACACCATCTTCACCGTATTTGAACTGGACTATCACGCCTGAAGTTTGCTCTCTGACCGTTCCGTCGTACTCCACTTTCAGATCCTGCAGTGCATTTATCATTCTTCTCTGCAGATAACCCGACTGAGAAGTTCTCACAGCCGTGTCTACAAGACCCTCTCTACCTCCGGCAGCGTGGAAGAAGAACTCGACTGGCGAAAGCCCTGACTTGTAACTGCTTTTAACAAATCCCCTAGCCCTAGCTCCAAGATCATTTGGTTTGAAATGACTGGTCGTCCTGTGTGTATAGGCATAGCCTCTTGTAAGTCTCTCTCCTCTAACCGATTGCTGTCCAATGCAGGCTGCCATCTGCGTTAGATTCAACATACTTCCTCTAGCACCACTGACTGCCATTATAACGGCAGAGTTGTCCATTCCAAGATACCTACCAGCAATTTTTCCCGCACGGTCTCTTGCTCTGCCCAATTCTTGCATGATTCTCATTTCAAGGGTTTCTTCAATACTTCTGCCTGGCATCGGCTCCAGATTTCCCTCATGATAAGCCTTTATAAGCTCTTCTACTCTCTTCTCCGCTTCTGCAATTGTTTCCTCTATTTGCTGCGCAGCCTCTATTGGGATGTCTTCGTCGTCAATGCCGATGGTGAAACCAAGTCTGCTGATAACCCCTATTGCCAGCTTGGTCATATCATCTATGAACTTCCTAGCAGTCTGGGCACCGAACTTCCGCATAATTTCATCGATTATAATGCCCTTGAAGGCCCCAACTGCCTTCTCGTCTATCGTCCCTTTTAATAGCACACCATTTTCTATTACAACGTAAGCATCATGTTCACAATTTTCCTCCTTGCAGACATCACATCCCTCACAAACCTCTGCTTTGAACTTTATGGAGATTTTTGGAAGAATGAAGCTGAATATTTCCTTTCCGGTGTACTCATCCTTTGCCGGAATTTCGGATACATCCACTGCTCTAAGAAAGTCCAGTGCCTCCTCTTTTGTGAATTTCTTTACACCTCTGGTCAGCAGATATAGACCCGTGACATGATCATGGATTCCCCCAATGATCGGACCTCCAAACCTCGGCGAGAGAATGTGTTCCTGAACTACCATGAGCATTTTCGCTTCAGCTTGTGCTTCCAGACTCTGCGGAACGTGCAAGTTCATTTCATCTCCATCAAAATCCGCATTATATGGCGGGCATACTGCGGGATTCAAACGGAAGGTCTTGTATGGCAAAACTCTGACATAATGCGCCATTATACTCATTCTATGTAAAGAGGGTTGCCTATTAAAAAGGACTATGTCCCCATCTGTTAGCTCCCTCTCTACAATCCAGCCAGGTTCAAGTTTCTCGGCAAGTTCTTCTCTGTTGGTGTCTATTACTCTAATTTTCTTACCATCTGCCCTGACCACGTAACTTGCTCTCGGATGATCCTTCCTCAGAATAATTTGCTTTGCAAACTCGAGGTTGTTCTGAGTAACGAAGATCGGAACTGTCAGTTCTTTTGCTATTTCTTCCGGAACCCCAACCTCACTTATGCTTATGCATGGATCCGGGCTTATAACTGTTCTTGCTGAGAAATTAACTCTTTTTCCAGATAATGAACCTCTAAATCTGCCATCCTTTCCCTTCAATCGCTGAGCCAGTGTCTTGAGCGGCCTGCCACTCCTGTGTCTCGCAGGAGGAATTCCGCTTACTTCATTGTCAAGATAGGTGGTGACATGATACTGCAAAAGCTCCCAGAGATCCTCAAGGATTTGCTGGGGAGCCCCTGCTTCCCTATTCTCGATAAAACGCTGATTTATCCTTATTATGTCCACAAGCTTATGTGTCAGATCGTCCTCACTTCTCTGTCCAGTTTCGAGGATTATTGAAGGCCTAACCGTTACAGGTGGAACCGGAAGAACTGTTAGAACAAACCACTCTGGTCTAACTGCCTTGGGATCCAAACCGAACGCAAGAAGGTCCTCATTCGGTATCTTCTCAAGTCTCTCCCTTACGTCCTTTGGAGTGAGCTTTTCCTCCTCTTTTTTCTCCGGGTCAATGATTTCGTAGAAGGAAGTTGGCTTCTCAAACTTAATCTCAAGCTGCTCTTTTCCGCAATGGGGACATTTCTTCGCTGCTTTTGTCAATCTAAACACTTCTTTAAGCACTTCCTCGTAACTCTGGCCCAAAGACTTCAACCTTTCGATCTCCTTGATGAATTTGTCCCTCCTTTCGTCCTTGATAAGGATTCTTCCACACTCTCTGCATGTACCGCTCAAGAGTCTTGCTATAATCTTTGCATATCCTACATGAATTACTGGAGCTGCAAGTTCTATGTGCCCGAAATGCCCGGAACATTCACCAGCCTTCCCTCCGCAGGTCTTACACTTCAGTCCCGGGTCGATGACACCAAGGCGTGTATCCATTAAACCCCCGTCAACGGGGAATCCGTCATCATCGTAAGTTTCTGGCGTAACAAGCTTGGCTACGCTCATTCTTCTTATTTCCTGAGGTGAGAGAACGTCAAACTTTATGGCAGAAATCTTTTTAGGATACATAAAACCACCTCATGCTTTATCTCCGAGCTTCAAGCGTGGAGCTATCATCATGGCCTTCAGTTCGTCGAGAAGTAACTTGAAGGCGTAGCTCATTTCTACTCTGAAAATATTCGTGTCATCATCACAAACATTGCAGTAGGCAGTATTCCTCCTGTAGTCGAACATCGCCACATGACCACAGTTTCCGCAAACCCAGACGTCAACCTTGTCAGATTCATCCAGCAGCCTGTCCTTTAGAAGTAAAGCAGCACCGTGCCCGATGAGCACGTCTCTCTCCATCTCTCCAAATCTTAAGCCGCCTTTTCTGGCTCTACCTTCCGTAGGTTGTCTTGTAAGAATCTGTACAGGCCCTCTGCTCCTTGCATGAATCTTTCCGGCAACCATGTGATAGAGTTTCTGGTAATAGATTACGCCAACAAAGATGTCTGCAAGGAACCTTTTACCGCTGATCCCGTCGTACATGACTTCTTTTCCGGTATGACTGAAACCGTATTTTTTCAGCGCTTCTCTCAGATCTTTTTCCTTTTCTCCATAAAATATCGTACCGTCAACTCTCCTTGCCTCTAAAGATCCCACTTTGCCTCCAATCATCTCCAGCACATGTCCGACGGTCATTCTTGAAGGTATCGCGTGCGGAGTCAGAATCATGTCGGGGCTAATTCCAGACTCGGTAAACGGCATGTCTTCCTCAGGAACGATCAGTCCTACAACCCCCTTCTGACCATGTCTTGAAGCGAATTTATCTCCCAGCTCGGGAATTCTCAAATCCCTAACCCTCACCTTAGCGAGCTTTGATCCGCTCTCAGACTGAACCAAAAACACAGCATCTACGACTCCCTTTTCGTTACTTCGCATTGTTATGGATGTCTCTCTTCTCTTTTGAGGAGATATGCCTATTTCCGGCTCCTCCAAGAACCTTGGAGGAGAACTTTTTCCAATCAAAACGTCATCTGGATTTACTTCTGTTTCAGGATGAACGAGGCCATCTTCATCAAGATGAGCATAATCCTCCGAGCCCCTGAATCCAGAAACATCCGCCCCTGGAATTTCAAATTTGTCCTCCTGACCTCCAGGGTATCTCATTTCCTCAGTCTCGTATGTTCTGAAGAAGAAGCTTCTTCCAATTCCTCTGTCAACGCTGCCTTTGTTAAGAATCACTGCATCTTCAATGTTGTAACCCTCGTAGCTGAGCACCGCAACTATGAAGTTCTGCCCTGAAGGACGATCGTCGTAGTTCATCTTAGCCTGGGTGTCGGTTGTTACAATCGGAATCTGTGGATAGTGTAAAAGGTGTCCACGAGTGTCAGTCCGCCAATCTACATTCGAGTACGGAATCCCCAAACCTTGCTTGATCATTGCAGCGCCCATTGTATTTCTCGGAGAAGCGTTGTGTTCGGCATAGGGGATGCTTCCAACACATATGCCCACGATAAGCGTCGGATCGAGCTCAAGATGCGTGTGTTCAGGTGTCAAATCCTTCTCATATACTGCAACAAGGGCATTCTCTTCTTCCTCAGCGTCTATGTATTCTATAAGTCCCTGTTTTACAAGGTCTTCGAAGCTTATTTCGCCATTTTCCAACTTTTTTATGTGCTTTTCAGTTACCAGAGGTTTTCCATTTTTCACAACTATTAGAGGTCTTCTCGCCCTTCCAGCATCCGTGTTTATTCTAACCTCATTAGAATCAGCAAAGTAAGCTACATTAACCTGATTCGAAAGTTTTCCTTTTCTCCTAAGCTCCCTTATCTCTTCGGCAAGCTTCTGGCCATCATCACAAAATCCTACAAGAGCGCCGTTAACATATACTCTGCACTTCCTCATCTTAACCCCTCAACATTTCAACTCCCAATTTGGGCAAAAGACTCAAAACTTCTTTCTCATCCACTCCTACGCTCACCTCAGCATACTGAGCGAAATTTTTCACAAGACCACAATTCGGTCCTTCTGGAGTTTCTGAAGGACAGATTCTGCCCCAATGCGTCGCATGAAGGTCTCGAGCCTCGAAGTGGGGCTGTGATCGCGAGAGTGGGGAAACGACCCTGCGCAGATGGGATATGAGCGAGATATAGTTGTGTCTGTCGATTAACTGGGAAATTCCGGTTCTTCCCCCTACCAAGTTGCCAGTAGCCATCGGATGCATGATTCTATCTGTAAGAACGTCACTCCTGACTGCTGTAGACATTTTCATGCTCCTGCCACGCTGCTTCGCTCTGTCAAGCTGATATTTTACGTCCTTTATAAGCCTGAGCAGGGCAACCCTGAATATCTCCTCCATCAGATCCCCAGCAAGCCTCAGTCTCTTATTTCCGTAGTGATCCTTATCATCCTCCCTTCTAAGTCCCAGGTGGAGTTCAAAAATTTGCTCAGCCATTCTTGCAAGGAAGAAAGCCTTGGCTTTTCTGGCTTCTTTGTCTATACCTAGGTGTGGCAGGAAGTACTGATCGATCACTTGCTCAGCTCTCTGCATTCTATACTCCCTGCTCTGTCCTGGAGCAACCCTTTTTCCCAGATATTCGATGGCACTCTCCTGAGTTTCTACGTCCGAAGCCTCGTTGTCTTCGAGATTCTGGAGCAGGTATTTCATGATATCTGGATTTGTACTAACCATCTCCACTATTTCTTGGTCACTTTCAATCCCGAGCGCCCTCATCAGGATTACAAACTTTACTGGCTTGGGTAACTGAGGAAAAGTCACCTCGAGAACGTTATTCTTACCCCTCTCGACAACTATCAGAGCCCTGTAACCCGCTCTCTGGCTAAAACATTTTGCAACTTCAACCATCTCGCCGTACTTTTCCTCTCTTTCCAATAGAACTTTGTTGGGAGCTAGATCTTCAAGGGTGACAATGGCCCTTTCAGTTCCATTTATTATAAAGTAACCTCCCGGATCAAGCGGATCTTCCCCAGCGAGAAATAGTTTCTCTTCGTAGCTCAAAGATTCCACATTCTTTTTCAAAACTGCTTCAAGTACCGAATCGATCCTTTCAGGGCTGAGATTGCATATTTTCGATTTCAGCATTACTGGAAGCATCCCTATCTCAACCCACTCAGTCTCAAGAGCTTTTCCACCGTCGTAAACAGTTGCCTCTAGATAAATCGGTGCAGCGTAATTTAAATTCCTGAGCCGAGCGTGGCTTGGGAGTAAGGGTGCCTGCAGCCCTTCAGCTTCTTTCACAATCGGATTTCCCACCCTTATCCTGCCAAGTTCTATGTAGGTATCCTTAGCTTCAAGTTCGATTATTTTCTGCTCATCTATCACTTTCTGCAGCCCTTCGTCAATGAAACGGTTAAAAGAATCGATCTGATGCTTTACTAACCTTTCCGGCGTGAAATAAGCCCTTGCAAGAGCACGAGTGTTAAGCATAGCACCACCTTACTCTATTACAAGCCTATAAAATATGCTAACATTCGCCGTAAGACTCTTTCTGGTTATTTTCACTATATCTCCTGGCTTGGCACCTATCTCCTTTACGATCGGATCCGATGACTTTATCTTCGGTAGCTGCTCTTTACTCACTCCCAGTAACCTGAGCAATTCCTCAACTTCGCTTTCCTTCAAAATTTCGTGCTTCGGTACAAGCACGTGATCCTGCAAACTCCCCTTCATACTACCCCCGAATTCTTAATGCAGAGACCCTAAGGCCGGGAACTCTTCAGATGGGGCTCAACCTGCCGAGATTTAGGTTGAGACCCCTAAAGAGAAAGCCCAGCCCTAGGCCTAAAAGAAATTGAGAAATCGGTTAAAAAAACTTTCGACCTAAAGGGATTTTATGAAAGTAAGAAGGGAGAGTTCAGGGAATATTCTAGTGAACTACCCCCTACTTGCGCAAGAGGGTTCTCTTTACCGAGAGGCTCTATCCACGAGCATTCGGCTTGCAGCTCCACATCAATATGTTGATGGAGGAAGATAGGGATGCTTCGCTTCCAAAGCTTGTGTTTGGGAAATTGAGAAGAAATATGAAAATAATTTTCAAAACACATTACAGAAAATCAAAGAGTGGAACATTAAGGTAGAAATTGTAACGATTTCCCACTTGTAAATACATAAATAAGGATGAAACCTTCTTTAGCTTCTGAATGATGTTCTTTCAATCCCCGTTTTCAGGGGACTTACTTTGCAAGATATATATGAAGAAGACGAATGGCATTACTATTACAGCTTTCAATCCCCGTTTTCAGGGGACTTACTTTGCAAGATCGAGTACCAGACCGATAACATAAGCATTGCAGCAATCCTTTCAATCCCCGTTTTCAGGGGACTTACTTTGCAAGCGTTAATTTCG
>CAYSRI010000015.1:0-7163 GCA_964433405.1 uncultured archaeon
CGTGATTCCTTATCGGAAGGTAAGGGGCAAGTTCTCTCAATGAAGCGAGAAGCCCCCATTGCGTGAGCTAGGGCTAGTTCACATAGAAATTTAGGGAGGTAAGAGAGAAGGTTATAAATCTTCACAGTATACGAGGGTAAACTTCGCTTCTAAAGAATCATCAAATAGACTAACTTCGAATAGAATACGCTACGTGGGTTGATTGAATCCAAAATTTTTTATTCTTGCTTAACTACTTTTCCGTGTTTTTCGAAAAGCTGGATGGCGATTTAAAATGCAAGCTTTGCGAAAGGAGGTGTGTAATAAAAGAAGGGGAAAGGGGGATTTGTGCAACTAGAAAAAACATTGGTGGCAAACTTTTGTCGCTTAATTATGGAAACATAAGCGCAATTGAAAGTAGACCAATTGAGATAAAGCCCTTCTATCATTACTACCCCGGCTCAACGTCTCTAACATTTTCAACGTGGTCTTGCAACTTCTTCTGTCCTTGGTGTCAGAATTTCCATCTTTCGAAAAGGTTGCCCAGAGAAGATGATCCAAAAGTAACTCCGGAATTTATTGTTGAAAAAGCATTAGATGTTGGTGATGAAGGTGTCTGTGTAAGCTTTCAAGAACCCACCTTATTGACAGAATTCGCAATAGACGTCTTTAAGATTGCAAAAAAGCATAATCTTTACGCCTGCTATGTTTCAAATGGTTACATGAGTGTAGAAGTGCTTGAAGCTCTTGCAGAAGCTGGGATGAGTGGGCTTAAGGTGGATATAAAAGGTGGAGAAGAGGTTTACAAGAAGTTTTGCGGAAACATCGATGTTTGGAAGATTTGGAGAAACGTGAGAAAAGCTTTGGATCTTGGGATTCATGTTGAAATCGTAAATTTGGTTGTAACTGATGTCAATGAAGATGACGTGGAATGGGTTGTCGAGAATCATTTGAAGTATGCTGGAGTCGATGTCCCACTTCACTTTACAAGATATTTTCCAGCTTACAAGTTTTACAAGCCGCCAACAAAGATAGAGGTTTTGGAAAACGCTGTAAAGCTTGCAAGAAGAGAGGGCATAAATTACGTTTACATTGGCAACGTTCCCGGACATAGGCATGAAAACACTTTTTGCCCGAATTGCAATGAGCTGATTATAAGAAGGTACCATTACACGGTTCTTGAATATCGCATTAGAGATAAAAGATGCCCGAACTGTAAAGAGGAGATACCGATTTTTGGTTACTTTGCTGGTCATTTGTAACTCTCTACAAGGATTCAGAATGTTATTGAGCAACAAGATCGTGACAAAGATGTGTGAGGTGAAAGCTCTCGATGAAGCGGGAAGATCCTTACGTGAGCAAGAGTTAGTTCACTTTCTTCATCAAGCTTTTAAATCTAGATGGAGCTTCTCCTTCTTGTGAAATCTGATAGGTTCATTGTGATCGAAAAAGTCGAACCCGACGAAAGATATGGCTGCCATCCTTCCAAGAGAAAAATTGAAGATCATATAAGAAAGGGTTTTGTCTGCATCGACAAGCCAATGGGTCCAACAAGTCATGAAGTTGTTGTATGGGTTAGAAAGATACTTGGAGTAGAAAAAACAGGGCATGCCGGTACTCTGGATCCCAGAGTCTCGGGGGTTCTGCCAGTTTTCATAGAAACTGCTACGAAGCTCGTGAAGTTCCTACAGGAATCAGGGAAGGAGTACGTCTGTCTCATGAGGCTTCATGGAGACGTAAAGGAAGAAAAGATAAGGGAAGTCTTCAGAATGTTTACAGGGAAGATCTTTCAGAAACCACCCCTGAAATCCGCGGTCAAGAAGCAGCTGAGAATAAGAGAGATCTACAGCATGGAGATTCTTGAGATCTTGGGAAGGGATGTTCTATTCAAGGTATCTACGGAGTCTGGCACATATATAAGGAAGCTCTGCAAGGACATTGGCGAGGTCCTTTCTGTTGGAGCGCATATGCAGGAGCTTAGACGAACAAAGACGGGTAATTTTAGCGAAGAAGAATGCTACACTCTCCAGGACCTTCTGGATGCATACGTGTTCTGGAAAGAAGAAGGGGAGGAGAAATATCTGAGGGAGATTATAAGGCCTATGGAAGCCGCTGTGGCCCACTTACCGAAGATAGTCATAAAGGACACCGCAGTAGATGCGATCTGCCATGGAGCAAACCTCTCTATTAGAGGTGTGGCCTACATAGAAAAAAGTATTAAGGAGGGAGATTTCATTGCGATCCTAACGGCTAAGGGAGAACTCGTTGCTCTAGGAAAAGCATTGATGTCCGCCGAAGATATGGCAGAGCTCAAGAAAGGCTTTGTTGTCGATGTTGAGAGAGTAATAATGGATCGTGGGGTCTACCCAAGCGTATGGAAAAGCTCTCAGTAGCCATCCCTTCCTCGGCTCTTATCAACGAGACAGACGAAAAAATAAAGATTTACAAGCTGGGAATAATTGCAAGAGCCCTAGCGATTTTCAGGGTTGAAGAAGTCTTGATCTATCGTGATCCGATTCTTGATGAGACCGAACTAATAAAAGAGGTCTTTGAATACCTGGAAACTCCACAATATTTAAGAAAAGAACTCATTCCGTTGAGTGAGAACCTCAAATTTGTCGGAGTTATACCTCCGCTGGCGATCCCATCCCACAAGTCGAAACATTTAAAAATCGGTGAGTTGAGGGAAGGGGTCGTAAAAAGGGTGGCTCCTGACGGTACGCGCTGGGTGGACATTGGTGTCGGAGCCCTTGCACCTCTCAGGTGTGAAGATCCGAGAGGTGCACGCGTGACCGTCAGGGTCGTTTCGAAGACCCCGTTGCTCGTCGAGAAGGCGAAGGCTGAGGAATACTGGGGGTATAAGGTAAGGAAAGCTGAACTTGAGGAAGTCCTGAGAAGGGAAGATGTGATCGTGACTTCCCGAAAGGGAAAGGTTCCGAGACCTGAGGAAGTAAGAAAGGGCACCTTCGTCTTCGGAAACCCGAAAGAAGGTGTTCCTGAAATAATGAAGAGGATGGGATTAGAAATGAGTGTTGAAACTTGGAACACGATCCCCATGCAGGGGGTAAGAACTGTGCGTCTGGAAGAGGCAGTACTTTGCACTCTCGCAATTGTAAATTTCCTCTCATTTAGGGGTGGTTTGGAATGAAGGAACATAGACCAAAGCGTGGTTCTTTAGCGTATTCCCCAAGAAAAAGGGCTAAAAGGATTGTGCCTAGGATTAGAAGTTGGCCAGAGTGTAATGAAGTTAGACTACAGGGATTCGCCGGATACAAAGCCGGGATGACGCACGTTGTAATGGTGGATGACAGAAAAAACTCTGTAACCTATGGAGAAGAAATAGTAATTCCTGTTACTGTCATCGAAACTCCACCGATGAAAGTGGCAGGAATAAGAATTTACAAGGAAACACCTTATGGCCTGAAGATTCAGAAGGAAGTTTGGGCAAGTGGTCTAGATCATTTTCTTGATCGCAGAGTTAAGATACCAAAGAACTCCGCGAACGTCGATGAGCTGAAAGAAGTAGAAGGCAATGAAGTTAGGGTACTAACTTATACTCAGCCATATCTGATTACAGGGGTGCCAAAAAAAGTACCGGATCTTATGGAGCAAAAAGTTGGTGGTAGCTTCAAGGAGGCTTTGGAATATGCAATATCCAAGCTGGGCAAGGAAGTTTCGGTTTCCGAGGTTTTCAAGGAAGGCAGCATAGTTGATGTAAGTGCAATAACCAAAGGAAAGGGTTTTGAGGGTGTCGTAAAGAGGTGGGGAGTAATAACGATGAACGCCAAGCACGCTAGGAGCAGTAAGGGTCGAAGGGTTGGTACGCTTGGTCCATGGCTTCCTCATCGCATAAGGTGGACGGTTCCGCAATACGGTCAGATGGGATTCCATCAGAGGCTGGAATTCAACAAGAGGATCCTAAAGATAGGCAATAGCGGTGAGGAAATAACACCAAAGGGAGGATTTCCACATTACGGGGTTGTAAGAAATGGCTATGTTCTAATTGCAGGAACTGTTCCTGGAACTGTTAAGAGGCTTGTAAGGATCAGGGACGCGATAAGACCACCCAAAGCAGAGTTTGCAGGCATAAATCTGGTTTATGTTAGCACAACCTCTAAACAGGGGAAGTAATATGAAAGCCGAAGTTCTGAACCTGAAAGGAGAAGTTGTAGAGGAAATCGAGTTGCCTCCGATATTCGAGGAAGAATTCAGACCCGATATTATAAAGAAGGCTGTCCTTTCGATTCAATCTCACCGCAGGCAGCCTTATGGACCAAATCCACTCAGCGGTGTAAACTACGCCTGGGAAAACTGGGGTCCTGGGCACGGATATGCAAGAGTTCCGAGATGGAAACTTGGTCTAAGGTCCGTAG
This sequence comes from uncultured archaeon, assembly GCA_964433405.1. GTDB lineage: Archaea > Halobacteriota > Archaeoglobi > Archaeoglobales > Archaeoglobaceae > WYZ-LMO2. The sequence continues at coordinate 4,353 of CAYSRI010000015.1, forward strand.
TTGTTCCGCAGGCTGTGGGTGGCAGAGAAGCGCATCCACCCAAGGTTCAAAAGAAATGGGAGGAAAAGATCAACAAGAAGGAAATGAGAAAAGCACTTCTTTCCGCGATTTCTGCAACTGCTGTCGAAAGCCTAGTAAGAGCGAGAAATCACGTATTCGAAGGAAAGCTACCAAAGATAGTCGTAGATGATCTGGAGTCCTTGAATAAAACAAAAGACGTAGTCGCGGTTTTGAAGGCAATTGGAGTTTATGCTGATGTTGAAAGGGCAAAAGAGAGAAAGAGGCAGAGATCTGGAGTTGGAAAAATGCGTGGAAGAAGATATGTTGGAAAGAAGAGTGTATTGATCGTTGTAGCTCAGGACAAGGGAATTATAAAATCTGCAAAGAGTCTTCCGGGCGTAGATGTTGTCCTGGCGAGGGATCTAAATGTTGAGCAGCTCGCCCCCGGTTGCCATGCAGGAAGGCTTGTCGTATGGACCAAGTCTGCAATAAAAGCTTTGGGTGAGAGATTATGCTGATAAAGTGCTTTTTAGTTACTGAAAAAACAACTGCAGAGCTTGAAAAGAATGTACTTACTGCAATAGTAAACCTGAAGGCGAGAAAGGAGGATATAAAAAAGGAGGTTGAGGAGCTTTTTGATGTTGAGGTAGAAAAAGTGAGAACGCTTATAACCCCAAGAGGCGAAAAAAAGGCCTATATCAAGCTGAAACCTGAATACTCTGCTGAAGAAGTACTTTCAAAGTTGGGGGTGTTCTGAGGTGAGTTTATGGGTAAGCGAATAATTTCACAAAACCGAGGCAGGGGAACTCCAACTTACACGGCACCTTCGCACAAGTATAAGGCACAGATAAGGCATCTCCCGTTCAAAGATAAAGCAATAGCTGCAAGAGTTGTAGACATTGTGCATGATCCCATAAGGAATGGACCAATTGCGCTAGTAAGAATGCCAGATGGAAATGAGAGATACGTTCTGGCTGTAGAGGGAATGGGTACTGGTGACTGGATTTATGCAGGCGAGTCGGTGGAGATAGCTCCTGGAAATTCAACTTATCTGAAGAATATTCCAGAAGGTACACCGATATGCAATATCGAGGCAAAGCCAGGTGATATGGGAAGATTCGTAAGATCGAGCGGAACTTTTGCATTGGTTTTATCGAGAGAAGAAGACAAAGTTCTTGTACAGATGCCTTCTGGAAAGCTTAAGTGGTTCCATCCAATGTGCAAGGCTACCATTGGCATTGTAGCGGGTGGAGGGAGGGTGGATAAGCCCTTCGTCAAGGCAGGGAAGAAGTATCACAAGATGAAGAGCAAGGCTGCAAAGTGGCCCAGAGTTCGCGGTGTTGCTATGTGCGCAGTCTACCATCCATTCGGTGGTGGAAAGCATCAGCACGTGGGTAGACCAAAGACTGTAAGCAGAAACGCTCCTCCCGGAAGGAAGGTTGGAAGCATAGCTGCGAGAAGAACTGGCGTGAGGAGGTGATTGCATGGCTCTAAAGAGTAAAGTTGTAAGGGCCAAAGAATTTGCATTTCGCGGTTATACCTTTGAGGAAATACAGAAGATGTCATTGGAGAACTTCATGAAGCTGCTACCTTCAAGAGAAAGAAGAAAGCTGAAAAGAGGTCTTACTGAGCAGGAAGAAATTCTCCTCAGGAAGCTGAGAAAAAAGGGTTCGGCAAGAACACATTGCAGAGACATGCTAATACTCCCGGAAATGGTCGGAAAGGTCGTTTTCGTGCACAATGGCAAGGAGTTTGTTAGGGTCGAGATAAAGCCAGAGATGCTGGGCCATCGACTTGGAGAGTTCGCACAGACAAGGAGATTCGAGAAGCACAGCGGTCCAGGAGTTGGTGCTACGAGGAGCAGTAAATTCGTACCGCTGAAGTGATGCCTATGGCGAGAATAGCATATTCCTACGAGCCGCAGGATGAGACGAAGGCCGTGAGAGCAATGGGCTACGAGGTTCCAATGAGTTTCAAGCATGCAATGGAGATCTGCAGAGTTCTTAGGGGAAAGAAGGTACCTCAAGCGATAAGCTTTCTGGAAGACGTTATACAGCTAAAAGTTCCTGTTCCTTTTAGGAAACACAAGAAGAAGGTTGCCCACAAGAATATTCCGGGCTGGTATGCTGGTAGGTATCCACAGAAGGCAGCGAATGAGATTCTGAAGGTCCTGAAGAACCTGAAGGCAAATGCGGAATACAAGGGTCTGAAGGCTGAGGAGCTAGTAATAGTGCACGCTCAGGCTAAGAAAGGCAGAGCAATTAAGAGATACACTCCAAGAGCATTTGGAAGGGCTGTGCCCAAGATAAAGCAGCTTACGACTGTGGAATTTGTTGCAGAGGTGAGATGATGGCTGTGGAGAGAAAATTCGTTCAGGATAAGGTCAAGAAGATGATGGTGAAAGAATGGATCAAGGACGAGGTAAAGAGCGCAGGTTTTGGCGGAATTGACATTCTAAGAACTCCTCTCGGAACTCAGGTAACTCTTTTTGTTGAGCGCCCGGGAATAGTAATTGGAAAAGGTGGAAGAAGAATAAAGACCATCACTGAAAAGCTGAAGGAATTTGGGCTTGACAATCCTCAGGTCAGCGTTGATGAAGTCGAAAAGCCTGAGTTTAACGCTCAACTGATGGCCTCTCTTCTCGCAAGGGCACTCGAGAGGGGCTGGTACTTCCGCAGGGCAGGATACAGATTTCTGTACAGAATCATGGAGGCCGGGGCAAAGGGGTGCGAGATCGAGATAAGCGGTAAGCTTGTAAGTGAGAGAGCAAGAAAGGAAAAATTCCTCGCTGGTACCATTATCCATACCGGT
>CAYSRI010000015.1:7173-8647 GCA_964433405.1 uncultured archaeon
CTTATACTGTTGTAAGAAAGGGATTCGATATTGCTGTTAAAAAATTGGGAGTGCTCGGTGTTACCGTTCGCATAATCCCGCCTGATGCTAAACTTCCAGATGAGTTTGAGATAAGAGGTGTTGCAGATGAAAATGAGGGAAATAAGGGAAATGAGCAAGGAAGAGATGGAGAACAAGCTGAAGGAGCTGGAGATCGAGCTTCTGAAGCTTAGAACACTGGTAAGAAGTGGAGGAGCAATAAAGAATCCTGGGAGGATTAGGCAAATAAGAAGGGACATTGCGAGGTTAAAGATGCTATGCGGAAAGTGAAGATTGCAGAGCTAATAGCGAAGGACTGGATCGGTCTGGAGGTTGAGGTAGCGGACAGTCCGAACAGGTTCGAGGTGGGTATTAAAGGCGAAATCGTCGATGAGACTGAAAAAACGTTTAGAATCATGACTGAAAAAGGTTTAAAAGTCGTTGCAAAAAAAGGTAGAAGCTTCAGGCTAAGGTATGGTGATGTCACCGTGAAAGTTAGCGGAGATCTAACAGCCTTTAAGCCTGAGGAGAGAATAATGAGGGGTTTAATGCTGATTAGGAGATCGAAGGGGGTATAGGTATGAGAAATATCGGGATAGAGGTAAAACCGCCGGAAGGAACATGTAATGACGAAAGGTGTCCGTTTCACGGTACTTTATCGATTAGAGGTCAAATTTTGAGCGGGAAAGTCCTAAAAGTATACGGAAAGACCGCAGTTATCGAAAGAGAGTTAATAAAATTTGTCCCAAAGTACGAGAGGTACATGAGAAAGCGTTCTCGGCTTCACGCTCATAATCCAGATTGCATCAAGGCCAAGCCCGGAGATGTTGTTAGAATTGCCGAATGCAGACCAATAAGTAACACTAAGAGTTTTGTTATAATAGAGGTGATTAAATGAAGGCCCTGAAGGCAAAAATCCCAAGAGCCTTGCCTACAGGAGCCATGCTCGTATGTGCGGACAATAGCGGTGCGAGGGAAGTGCAGATAATTTCTGTCATTGGCTACAAGGGTGTCAGACGGAGGTACCCAGCAGCCGGCGTGGGAGACATGGTAGTCGTGAGTGTGAAAAAAGGACTGCCTGAAATTAGAAAGCAAGTACACTATGCAGTAATAATAAGGCAAAGGAAAGAATTCAGAAGACCAAAGGGGGAGAGGATAAAGTTCGAAGACAATGCAGCTGTTCTCGTTAATGAGAAGGGAGAACCGAAGGGCACAGAGATAAGGGGTCCGGTAGCTAGAGAAGCGGCGGAAAGGTTTTCAAAGATCGCAACAATTGCTACAACGATAGTGTGATGGTTATGCAGCCGAGAAAACAAAGAAGATGGTTATACAGAACTTCAAAGCTTCATGAAAAACACAAGCTTCTTCACGCAACCCTTTCAGAGGACTTGAGGAAGAAGTACGGCAAGAGATCTGCAAGAGTACGGAAGGGAGACAAAGTGAGAGTAATGCGAGG
>CAYSRI010000015.1:8657-9543 GCA_964433405.1 uncultured archaeon
TTGCTGGTCACGAAGGTAAAGTGCTTGAAGTGGACATGAAAAACTGCAGGATAACGATTGAAGGAGTTACAACCACGAAGGTAAACGGAACAGAGGTTGCAGTTCCCGTTCATCCGTCGAACGTAATGATCATTAGCTTTGGCGAGGTTGATGATGTGAGAAAGAGGACCCTTGAGAGGTGAGGATATGCATCAGAAGAGACTTTCAGCACCAAAAACCTATAAAATTCCGCGAAAAGCTGGAAAGTGGGTAATAAAGCCATCACCTGGACCTCACAATAAATCGGCAATTCCACTTGCATTAGTGCTGCGAGACTTGCTCCAGATAGCCGATACTGCTAAAGAGGCCAGAAAAATAATTTCAGCTGGTGAAGTTCTTGTAGATGGAGTGCCTAGAAGAGACTACAAATTCCCGGTAGGACTTCTAGATGTTATAAGAATACCAAAACTCGACAAAAGTTACAGAGTCCTTTTTGACGAAAAGGGGAGATTTGTCGTTAAGGAAATCGATGATGACGATAAGAAACTGTTCAAGATCACAAATAAAACAATCGTAAAAGGCGGAAAGGTTCAGCTTAACTTGTTTGACGGAACAAACATTCTAGGAACGAATGAATACAATACAAAGGACAGCCTTCTTCTAAAGATTCCCGAAAAGCAGATCCTAGATCATCTTAAGTTTGAAGAGGGTGCACTCATCATGATCATTGGCGGGACTCATGCTGGTGAAATTGGTAGGGTTAAGAGCTACAAGGTTGTAAAAGGATCAGGTTCAAACTTGGTTACAGTTGAGACTCCAAGAGGTGAAATAACCACCACAGAAAATTACGTATTCGTTGTTGGAAAGAAGGGAAGCGACAAACCTGTGATTGAATTAGGGGTGTAGA
>CAYSRI010000015.1:9553-15579 GCA_964433405.1 uncultured archaeon
GATGGAAGTGGTGAAAGAGAACCCAATGAAGGAAATTATTCTTGAGAAGGTTGTTATAAACCTTGGAATTGGAGAAAGCGGAGAAAGATTGCAAAAGGCTGAGAAAATGCTTTCTAACCTAGTTTCCCAGAAGCCTGCAAGAACTATTGCAAAAAAGACGATAAAGAATTTCGGTATAAGGAAAAAGGAGACAATTGGATTGAAGGTAACTCTTAGGGGAGAGAAGGCTATGGAATTCTTGAAGAGGGCTCTTCAGGTAAAAGAAATGAAGATAAGCAGGAGATCAATAAATGCAGGTAATTTTTCGTTTGGAATTGCTGAGCATATAGATCTTCCCGGAGTTGATTATGATCCTGAAATCGGTGTTTTTGGAATGGATGTTTGCGTTTCATTGAAGAGGAGAGGTTATAGAGTTGCGGAAAGAAGGAGGAAAAACAGCAAAGTTGGCAGCTCACACAGAATAACTAAGGATGAAACCATTCGGTGGCTCGAGAGTTTGGGGGTGATGGTAGAATGACAAAGACTAGGACAAAGAAGTTTGGGCGGGGAGCAAATATGTGCAAGAGGTGCGGTAGAAAAAGGGCGCTTGTAAGGAAGTACGGAATATTCCTATGCAGACAGTGCTTCAACTTGGATTTAAGAAGTATTGGTGATCAGTATGAGTGTCGACACCCTCTCTGGTGCCATGATTGCAATAAAAAATGCTGAGATGGTTGGAAAAAAGTTCTGCGAGATAAGGCCCGCCTCCAAGTTAATTGGTAATGTACTTAATGTTCTAAAGAAGCATGGGTACATTAAAGGCTTTGAATTCGTCAAAGAGAACGTTGGCGGAAAGTTCGTCGTGGAGTTGACGGGCAATATAAATAATTGCGGGGCAGTAAGGCCCAGATTCTCTTCTAAGGCCAATGAGTACGAGTTCTACGAAAGAAGATTTCTACCTGCCAGAGGATTTGGTATTCTGATAGTATCAACAACGAAAGGTATTATGAGCCAGATTGAGGCAAGAGAACAGGGTTTAGGGGGTGTTCTACTTGCTTACGTCTACTGAATACTCCTCCCTAGTGAAGATTCCTGAAGGTGTAGAAGTGCAGGTGGAAGGAAATCCAGTTGCCGGGTATACTGTTAAGGTAAAGGGCCCGCTCGGAGAAAACTCAAGGTTTTTTAAATTCAGAGATGTCTTCATTGAAAAGACCGAGATGGGTATAAAGGTCTACACCCCTGTACTAAAGGCTAAGCATAAGGCGATTGTCGGAACTTACGCAGCTCATATCCAAAATCTGATCAGAGGAGTCACTCAAGGTTTCGAATACAGGCTAAAGGTATTTTACGCTCACTTTCCTGTAAAGCTTAGGGTTTCCGGAGACGAAGTTATAATAGAGAACTTTCTTGGTGAAACAACTCCAAGAAAGGCAAAGATTGTAGGGAACGCAAAGGTGGAGATAAAGGGTCAGGAAATAATAGTGAAAGGTGTTGATATTGAGGAATGCGGTCAAACTGCAGCGAATCTTGAGAGGGCAACAAGGATCAGAAACAAGGACCGCAGGGTGTTTCAGGACGGAATATATATTGTTAATAAACCTTAAGGTGATTGAAATGAGAGCTTTGCTAAGGCTCAGAAAAAGGTTAAAATCAAGAAAGCCGGAATTCAGAAGATACTGCTGGGATAGAAAGCTGAAACTCAGAAGAAAAAGCTGGAGAAAGCCGCGCGGTCTAGACAATGCGATGCGAATAGAGTACGGTGGAAAGTGGTCGGGCAGGAAGAGGGTGAAGGTTGGATTTAAGTCTCCATTAGCGGTTCGTGGACTGCACCCAAGCGGCTACGAAGACGTCCTTGTTTACACTCCGAAAGATCTCGAAAAACTTGATCCGAAAAGACAGGCAGTAAGAATTGCCAGCTGTGTTGGGCTTAGAAAGCGACTTGAAATCGAAAAAAAGGCAAATGAAATGGGATTGAAAATTTTGAATCCTTCAAGGTGATCTTATGGATCTAAGACTTCAAAGAAGACTCGCTGCAGAAGTTTTAGATTGTGGTGAAAATAGAGTTTGGTTCGATCCGGAGGCACTTGAAGAGATATCTACTGCTTCTACAAAGCAGGATATCCGGGAATTGATCGAAAAAGGTGCAATAAAGAAGAAAGCAATAAAAGGCATCTGCAGAGCAAGGATAAACCGAATCAGGCTTAAGAAAAGGAAAGGCAGACGTTCGGGGCACGGTAGCAGAAAAGGGAAGAAGACCGCGAGATTGCCAAGGAAGAAACTCTGGATCCTCAGGATTAGGGCGATAAGAAGAAGGCTGAAAGATTTAAGAGATAGCGGTCAGATAGACAGAAAAACCTACAGGATTCTTTATAGGAAGGCGAAAGGCGGGGAATTCAGGAATGTTGCACATCTTAATGCTTATCTCGAGGAAATAAAAAGGTGAGAGAATGGCAAAGGGTCCGAGATACAAAGTTCCTCACAGAAGAAGGAGGGAGGGATACACAAACTACAGGAAAAGGCTGAAACTCTTGTTGTCAAAGAAGGTAAGATTCGTGGTTAGAATCACTAATCAGAGAGTCATAGCGCAGTTCATAGCTTACAGCCCGGAGGGAGACAGAGTTCTACTGCATGTTAGTTCAGAGAAGCTCAGAGAGTACGGCTGGAAGGGCGATCTTAACAACACTCCTGCGGCATATCTTACTGGTTTGCTTGCAGGGAGAGAGGCTTTAAAGAGGGGAATAAAGGAGGCAATTCTGGATATAGGCTTGAGGTCTCCAGTTAAAGGCTCTAGGGTTTTTGCTACTCTAAAGGGAGCAGTCGAAGCAGGCGTCGAGATACCGCATGACGAAGAAGTTCTGCCGGACGAATCAAGAGTGCTCGGGGAACACATAGCGAAGTTTTATGAAACCAATCCGGAAAGGTTTGGCGAGTATGAGAGGCGTGGATTAAGCCCCTCAGAATTGCCTTCTCACGTTGAAGAAGTAAAGAAGAAGATTATGGTGGTAGAATGACTGAGTGGGTTCCGAAAACGAAGTTAGGAAAACTGGTTGCAGAGGGAAAAATAAAGACGATGGATGATGCACTTTCAAGCGGATTACCAATAAAAGAGCCAGAAATCGTTGACGTTCTCCTTCCAGATCTCGAGGAGGATATTCTAGAAATTTCCATGGTTCAGAGAGTCACTGACAGCGGTAGAAGAACTAAGTTCAGGGTTACTGCAGTGGTCGGGAACAGAAATGGCTACATAGGCGTAGGCACAGGAAAAGCCTCACAGGTAGCCCCGGCTATCCAAAAGGCTATAGAGGATGCTAAAATAAACATTTTTGGAGTGATCAGAGGTTGTGGTTCATGGGAATGCGGATGCGGTACGGCTCATTCGGTCCCCTTTAAAGTCTCGGGAGAGTGTGGAAGCGTGAAGGTTACACTTATCCCCGGACCAAAAGGGCTGGGAATTGTGGCCGCTGACGTTGCAAAGAGGATTATAGAACTTGCCGGTGTTAAGGATGTCTGGTCCATAACTTCTGGCGAAACGAGAACGACTTTGAACTTTGCACTTGCAACCTTCGAAGCGCTCAAAAGAACCTGCTTTATTAAGAGGTGAATTTATGCTCGCTGTAGTCAGGTTAAGGGGCACTATAGACGTTAACAGGAAAATCAGAGAGACTTTGAGACTTTTGAGGCTACATAGGAGATACAACTGTGTAGTGATTCCTGACACTCCTTCTTATAGAGGTATGCTTCAGGTCGTTAAGGACTATGTCGCGTTCGGAGAAATAGACCACGAAACTCTTGCCCTGCTTTTGAGAAACAGAGGCAGGCTTGAGGGTGATAAGCGCCTAACGGATGAATACGTTAAGGAGAAAACGGGTTACGCGACTATAGAGGAATTTGCCAAAGCAGTAATTGATGGAAAGGCTAGGCTTTCGGATCTTCCCGGGTTAAAGCCTGTTTTTAGGTTGCACTCTCCAAGAAAAGGGCTCAAGAACATAAAGTGGCACTATCCGAGAGGGGATCTCGGATACCATAAGGAGATAAAAGATTTGATCTACAGAATGAGGTGATAAAATGCCAAAACTGAAGGTTAAGAAGTTCAGAGGTTCCAGAACTTGTGGTGGAGGCAGTCACAAGAAGAGGAGAGGAGCGGGACACAGAGGAGGAAGGGGAAATGCTGGCGTTCACAAGCACAAATATCTGAAGTTCATTAAGCTTGAAAGACTAGGACTATATGAATTCGGTAAGCATGGCTTTACGAGACCCAGGGTTGTAGTTGGTGAGTTCAATCAGGAGAAAAACGTTAAAGAAACTCTAAGGAGTTTGAAGGAGCAGGGCAAGCTTGATGAGAATACATACAAATTCCTTTACTCCAAGCCGGAGCTTAATGTCGGTGATCTTTCCAGAGTTATAGAAAAGCTCGTAACGCTGGGAATCGCAGAGAAGAGGGGAGACAGGTTTTTCATAGACTTAGGCACTTTGGGTTATTCCAAACTCTTAGGTGCGGGGGAGGTTGATAAGGCTATAGAGGTTAAGGTCGAGTATGCAACCCCCAAAGCTGTTGAAAAGCTGAAATCCGCCGGCGGAGGGATAGCCTAAAATGGACTCCATTATCCGGAGTCTAAAACCATATCTAGAGAGAATTCCAAGCGTAGAAAGACCCAAAGGTCACGTTCACTTCAGAGAAAAGTTCATGTGGACTTCTGCAGTCCTGCTGCTTTACTTCATTCTAGTCAATGTTCCCGTTTTTGGTCTCTCGAAGGAATCTGTGGACATATTCCAGGCTTACAGGGCCCTGTTTGCCGGGGCAACGGGCTCAATTTTGGCTTTAGGTATAGGACCAATAGTTACAGCATCTATCATTCTCCAGTTGCTCGTTGGAGCAGGAATAATAAAGCTCGATCTTACGAATCCAGACGATAGAGCAGCCTATCAGGAATTTCAGCGCTTTCTTGTTTTTGTGATGATTGCTGTTGAGGCTCTGCCTCAGATTGCGGCGGGTCTGCTTTTGCCCGATACGGAACTAGCGGAAAAGATTGGGGTATCTCCCAGCTTTATCTCGTTCCTGATATTCATCCAATTATTCATTGGGGGCGTTTTGATCGTTTACATGGACGAGGTTGTTTCGAAGTGGGGAATTGGCAGCGGTGTTAGCCTGTTCATTCTTGCTGGAATTGCTCAGGCAATTGTTGTCGGTCTTTTCAATTGGATCATTCCTCCAGGAAGCGTTTTGCCAGCAGGGATTATTCCCAGATGGATATACTTCGCTCAACACTATTCTATTGAGCAACTGCTCAGCGGTAGCGGTCTTTTAATGCTGCTGCTCGAGGGAGGAATACTTGCCCTCGTAACAACTGCCGCAATAATACTCCTTGTAGTCTTCTTTGAAGGGACCAGGGTTGAGATTCCAATTGCACATGCAATGGTCAGAGGGGCTAGAGGAAGGTTTCCAATAAAGCTAATTTACGCAAGCGTTTTGCCAATGATATTCGTAAGGGCTTTACAGGCAAATATAGTAATGATCGGGCAAATTTTGTATGCAAGAGGAATAACTGTTTTCGGTGAGTTCGTTGACGGTCATCCTGTGAGCGGTCTGATGTTCTTTCTTTCTCCGATAAACAGTCCGTACGACTGGGTTCCGGAACTTGTGAGAAGCAGGGGTGCCGCTTTTGCGGCAATTCCTGATTGGGCAATCTACCTTCACCTGCTGATAGATGCTATTATTCTCGTAGTGGGTGGTATAATATTTGCCGTATTCTGGGTTCAGACTACAGGAATGGATGCAAAAACGGTGGCAAGCCAGATCGCCAGATCAGGGATGCAGATTCCTGGATTTAGAAAGAGCCCGGTGGTGTTGGAGAAACTGTTCGAGAGATATATTCCCAAGGTTACGATCATAGGCGGTGCTTTGATCGGAATTCTGACGCTCATATCGAATATGCTCGGAACTATTGGTAACGTAAGCGGACCAGGGTTGCTTTTAGCCGTAAGCATAGCATATAGGTTTTATGAGGATCTCGCAAGACAGCAGATCACAGAAATGCATCCGCTATTAA
>CAYSRI010000016.1:0-6044 GCA_964433405.1 uncultured archaeon
AAGCAAGAAAGAGGCTTGCACTTTCAGCAACACCTTACAGAGCAGATAGAAACGAAGCCCTTCTCTTCTTTACAATGGGGAAAATCGTTTATCAGGTAAAATACGATGAAATGGTTAAGCTGAAGCTGGCTGCACCAATTAAATACCATCGATTTTATGTAAACCTCACGAAAGAAGAATCTGATGCCTACTCTAAAATAAACGGATTGCAAAATACTAGTCCAGCAAAAATTCAAAAACTCATGAAAATCGCTCTCAACGCTCAAGAAAAGCTGACGGTTCTGAAGAAAATAATTGAAAAATTGCAGGATGATAAGATTCTCGTATTCTGTCAGTATGTCGAGCAAGCCAGAAAAGCTTACAAAGCAATAAAAGATGTAGCAAAAGGGCAGGTTGTTTTGCTCACAGGCTCAACAAGAGCAGATTTGAGAAAAAAGTTCTTTGAGCAGTTCAAGGAAGGCAAAAACAGAATTATTGTTACCACTACTGTGCTTGATGAAGGAATAGATGTTCCAGATGCAGAGATAGCGATAATTCTGAGCGGAAGCGGAACTGAGAGACAGATGATACAGCGTATTGGGAGAGTTATTAGATATAGACAAAACAAGGTTGCAAAGATAATCGAAATTGTGGCAAAGAATACGATTGAAGAGAAGATAGTTGAAAGAAGAGCAAAAGTTCTGAGAGAGTACGGAATAGAGTTAAGATAATTTAATAAGGACTAATAAGATAGTAAATTTAGTTGAGAAGAGTTTTTAGGATATCCTCTTCTACTCGATCATCTCGCTATTTGTATTTGTTTGTATTCATGTTCAGATCATGTTCAGATTATGTTCAGTTCATGTTCAGTTACAATTGGCTTCTAAAAGTCTTAAATTTGCAAAATTGACTTTTGCTTAGTTTTTCTTCATATTTGTTTCAGTTTGTATTCGAATTGTGTTCACCTATCAGCAAAACTTTTAAAAATGAAAAGCTATTCTTTATTGATGGGAGAGTATATAGTAGGGAAGATTGCACTCCCTTACAATCCTACAAGATTACTCAATAACAGCAGACATAAAAAGAGAGCTAGATATGTTATGATAGCTAGTAGAGAAGGAAAAGCAAAAGCTCTTGAAGCTCTTGAAAAGGATTATTTAGATAAAATGCTTGAATATCATACATATAGAAAAATAAAAGAATTTTTAATTTATAAAGTGAGAGAGATTGATGAATCAAAAGACGGTAAGCATTTCGAAAAACTTGTTAAAATACTTGACGTAATTAGCTTTTTTAAAACTCTTAAAATAACAGATATAAGCACTTATTTGAAATTAGAACCAAAAGAAGTTCTAGATATTATTGACTGGGGGAAGAAGCATTATCCAAGCCTATTAAATGCAGTATATCGCTATATCAAGAAGCAAGAATCATAAGTGCAAGATAATGCACAAGTATAACAATCACATTGTGAGCAATACTGAATGAATTCAAAAATCCGCGAATTTTTCTTTTCGAGATGTACACTCCGCTTTTAGTGAAGTTGTCTATCGCAAGATGATGGCCGTATCCTAAAGAAAATCCAGCCAGTGTTGGATTTGGGATCAGGATTATTGTTGCGAGCGGTATGAGCCAGTTGTGAAAATAAACGCTGCGGTGTCTCATTCTGGAAATAATTTCGAGATAATCTGGAAGAATTGATGAAACAATTGCGATTGCAAATCCGAGGTAGGAGATAGGTAAAAAATTAGATAAAATGTAAACAAAGCAGAAAGATGTTAAGAGATGCGTGAACCACTTCATAATTTACGGATATCCTACTTCGATTAATCTTTCTCCGCAGACGGGACAGCGCATTCTGACCACCAGTAAGGTTCACCGCATGGATACGGTTTAAGTTTTTTTCCTCTTTCTACAATTTCAGCCAGCTCCTCAACACTAAATTGTTTGAACTTTCCAAGAAGTTTTCTGTGAAAAATGCAATCTAGAACGGCCATGTCTGGAGTGAGCACAAACTGCCCGCGTCCCGCCGGGCATCGGGTTGGGAGCTTTGCAACACCCTCTTCGAGCAATCTCAGAATATCTTCTTTGGATGGGGTTAGTTCAGGGTTTCCACGGATAGGCATCGCATATATCTCTATATCAACTTCTAAGGCTTTTAGTTTTGATTTGAGAACGTAGAGATCATTAATATTTTCTTTTGTAAGAGTATATCTTATAAAACCCTTCAATTTCCTTTCTTTGATGTAATTGATAACTTTGAGAGCATTATGCCATAACTTGCTGTTTACGGAATCAAGAGAAATCTGAACAAAATCTGGCTTCGCTTCAAGCAAGCGGTTTGGATTATAGCAGTGTGTAACTACAGTTACAGTAAATCCAAGCTTATGAGAAATATCGATAAAATTGCGTAAATTACTAGCAATAGTTGGCTCCCCACCCGAAATCGTCAGCAGGCGCCTTTCATGCGGAAGCGTAGTAAAAAGTTTTAACGCTTGCATAAACTTGTTCAGATCCATAGTTTCTTTACTCTTTTTTATCGGTTTTATCGGGCAAAACTCGCAATTTGCAGGACATTTATAAGTAATCTCAGCTATTATATGCATAAGCACCACCTAGCAGTTCGGCAAATCAATTTCCAACTCTTCAAACATAGTGTCGACATCAAAATCATCCTCTTTTCTCCTCTTTTTTAAATTTTTTAGAAACTCTCTCTTCATATGAGTATGTCTGCTAGAAAGTTTTAAATATTTTGCTTAAGATAATGTAACACAAATGAGAAGGTGTGTGACATGTTGAGTGGTATATTTGCAGTAGTGGTTGTAGCAATTGACTTCCTTGCAGGAGTGCTTGTGGGAGCGCTGTTGTTCAGTAGTAGCTACTACTTACTTGAAAAAGATTACGATTTGTACCTAATGATAGTTTTAGCAATAGCCATGTTTTTCTCTGGAGTTTTTCTTGCAAGGAGCAGCGTAAAGCAGAGAGCGAAATATAGGCCTCTATTCCAAAGCAAACCAGTCCAGCTCGGACAGGATGGAGAGAGAATTATTATGGCATCTCTTAGAAGAGTTAAAATTGTGAGAGAAGAGGGGAAGGGGGGAGAAAAATGATAGGATTGGGTAAAAGTGAAGAAAAAGGAAAGGAAGAAAAAATGGAGCAAATTCCAGAAGAGTTTGTTGATTTGATTGCTAGAAGAGTATTTGACAAATACGGTAACGAGCTGGCTAATTTTATCAATAAAAAAGTTTCACAGCAACTGGAATCTGTTTTCACAAAAATGGAGCAGGTAGAATCTGAGATTCAGCATCTCAAAACAGCAGGAAATGAAAAAGTCAGAGATTTTCTTAGAGTGGTTGAAGAAATTAAAGCAGAATCTGTTGCAGAGATGTCTGCAAAAAAAGCAATTGAAAGCGTAGGGATAGATATAAGGTTAAATTCTCTAAATAATTCTATCGAAAAGATAAAAGAAGTACAGATGGAGTTTGTTGAAAAGCTTGAGAAATTAACAGACGTGCTGGAAGCAACAGAGCGAATTCTCATCAATTTCGAAAAAGTCTCTACAGTAAGCGAAAACATTGAAAAAGAAGTAGACAAATCTTTAGATCAATTCAACAAAAAAGTAGAAAATGCTGTCAACAAAGCTGTCGAAAGTATAAGAGAAAATGTAGTTGTTGATAAAACTTTGATTGAAAGTGTAATCTCTCAAAGTCTATCAAGATTAGTCTCAGCTAAGTTTACAGACATTGAAGCAAAAGTTGCAGGCATGTCAAACAGAATAGATGCATTAAGCAAGAGTGTTAGTGATTTGAAAACACTATATGCTGCTCTAGAAGATATAATCAACAGAATTGAAAAGTTGCGTGAGACTGTAGAAACTATAGGAACAATTACTAAGCAAGAAATTCCAGAAAAAGAGGAAGAACCATTAAAAGATAAAGCTGAGAAAGTAAAAAGAGAACAAGATTCCGAAGAATTGAAACTAGTAGAGGGCGAGGGTTATGAGTGATCTTGTAACAAAAGACGATCTGATGAGTGTACTCAACAAATTTACAAGAAAAACTCTCGCAGAAACATTTTCTAGACCTACAGAGTATGAAACATCTACTTTCAGACAACCAGAACTTTACGGTCTACCAATTTTTGCAATAGGTTACGGCGGAAGGCCTATAGCGTATTTGGGACAGTACATCGCTCACAAAATTATCAAAACAAGAGTAAATGGAAGAATTGAGACAAGATGGAGAATTCTAACGGGATTTGTTAGAATTATCGCAAAACACAGAGAAGATGACATATTCATAGAACTTTTTGCTAATGGTGTTCCGTCGGCAGGCGTAGTAGAATGGGTGAACAGCAGAGATCAGTTCGCTCTGCTTGAAGACAGAAAAGAATTGAACGAGATTGAATGTAGAGAAGAAGATATAGTGAATCTGAGCGGAGTTATGAAATACGAGGATCCCGTAATTCTGATAGACGTCACAGGTTTGTTGAGAGAGCTACCAGCAGACATCTTTGCAAGATATACTGAGATTCTTGCAGTTTATAGATCTCTTCAAACACAGGTTTTTGAAATGGAAGATATAATGGATGATTTGAGAGTAGAACTCGAAACAACTAAAGCAGAAAACAGAGTTCTAAGATCGCAGATTCACAGACTAAGCACAAGAATAATTGCTACTGCAGGAGTATTAATGCACTACAAATCTGAGCTTCTAAGAATAAAAGAACTCATGCAGTTCAATCTTGAAAGACTTGAAGCTGTGAAAGAAGGCAAAGAGAATATTCAAGCTGTGCTGAACGATCTCTACGATTTGATGGAAACGTACAGATCTGTGGCAGGGGAAATAGTAGAGAAAATCTCTCAGATAGAAAAGTTAGGAGAGGAAGTTGAGAGAGTTGCTGAAGCTAGAAGAAAAATTGAAGAGCAGAAACCCGTAGAGAAAAAAGAAGAAAAGAAAGAGAAAGAGGAAGAAAAAGGTGAAAAAGAATGAGTCTAAACTCTTTGGAAGATCTTATTTTTGATTTTAGCAATGTTTTGAAGAATTATCACAAATACTCAGAGAAAAACATCTATGAGTACATAAAGAATATAGAAGACGCTGTTGACAGACTGATCTTATCTTACAGATCATCGAAAGTTACTGATTACAAATATAGAGTGTTCAATGATCTGCTTGCAGAGTATGAGAATGTAATGAAAGCGGTTAGAGAAGCAATCGCATATAAAGATTACGTGAAAGCAAGATCTTTGCTGCAAGAACTAATTACAGTTGTTAGAAGATTGATAAGAAATATTATTTTTTTGTCGTCAGATGTTTATCTTCCAACGGCCGAAATCGTTCGCGAGCTTGAGATGTTTGTAGGAGAAGGGAAAATTGCAGAAAATCTTGATGAGTTTGACGAGCGTGTGAAAGAGCTTTCTTACACTGCAAAACTAATACTATCTTATCTTTATAGATCACCAGCACGGGAAATGAATTTAAAAGATATCCCGGTCAAGATCGGTCTTGGAGAAAAGGTTAGCAGTAGAACAGTGAGCGATGCTGTAGAAGAATTGACGAAAAAGTTACCAGATATAGTAAAATTAACTCCTGACACAATACGAGGAGGCTTTAAGCTTGTTTTGAGGTGATTTCGCTATGTACTCTGTTTTTTTCAAAATGTCGGAAATCATAACAAATGTTATATTCGGTATTGTTGAGAGAATATTTTTGAAAGAAAAAGAGATGTTTAGAGTAGAGTACAAGCTTTCAATCAGACCGACAGAGGGTTGGCTTTTTACTCAGACTGCTGACAGGTATTTTGCAGAATACAGGGGGAGAGAATTACTTTTCAGACCAAAATTTCCATTATTAAGGGAGTCCGAATCTTTGAGAAGGCTACCAACAGTAGCTGAGAAAAGAGAGCCAGAGAGAATCTACGTTACATGGAGAGAAGTTGCTTCAGAAGACTTCTTCAAAGATGTAGAAGAGCTTACTAAACGCATTCAGAAGACTGCTAAGGGTGGTTAGTAGAAGGTGCTACTATGATAGTTCGTGTGCAAATCTCCCCAACCTGTCCAAAAT
>CAYSRI010000016.1:6054-6740 GCA_964433405.1 uncultured archaeon
AAAATGTGATAGACTTTTAGAAGAACTCTACAGAGCAAGCATAGAATATGATTTCGAATTTCTCCCCGAATTCGTCGAAACAACCCTTGAAACTCATTATTTGAAAGATTCTGCAACAAAAATCTACAACGAAGACTGGATCCAGAAATTCGGTTCAGAAAAACAGAAGAAACTTTATAAAGAAGCAAAATCTGTCATAGATATGATGGGGCAGACGACAGCAACCCCCGTCATCGAAATAATTTGGAATCAGGGGCAGACAGATAGATCTTTAGTGATTAAGGGTTTCTCAAAAGATGAGAAAGGGATCAAAAATCTCATTAGATTGATTCTTATGCTTCTCAGACTTGAAAGAAATACTTCGACTCCGCTAAGGGTGAGACCGTGAGGTGGGAAGATTTAATTAAATACGACAATCTGTGCAACGCATCTCCTTTAACATCTCTTGTTTTCTGCTGCAGCGTAGAAAAGAAATGTTCTTTCAGAGATAGAGCTTTAAAAATTCTTGGAATTTCAAAAAAGGAATACACAAGAATAAAAGAAGAAAATAAGATAGAAGCAAAGGGAACTTGTTATGGAAATCTCGCATATTGTTGCAGTTTGAACTCTGCATGTGAAAGCAGAGATAAAGCACTCAAAGAATTGAATATCTCGCACTCTGAATATCTTAAGTACAAATACAAGAT
>CAYSRI010000016.1:6750-11933 GCA_964433405.1 uncultured archaeon
CCGGAAAGCAAATTACAGCTTGCAGAAAATACTAAAGTAATCTACATGCTCGCATTTGAAGCTGTGAGCCTAGATAATACTGATCTGGGATATAGAGGTATAGCATTTGGAAATCCTGAACTTACCGACAATCTAGTTATATTAAACTATCAGGAAATCACGCCAAAAATCGATGAAAAAGTGAAGGACTCACTCAAAAAAGAGAAATTTTTGTCGATTAGAATCAGTAAGCCGACTTATAATAAACTCTTTGATTTAGCAAAAATAAACAGCTGCAGTATTTCAGATTTAGTTAGAGATGCGGTTGAAGTGTACCTTTCGTTGCAGGAGTCGGTTGAGAGAAGGAAAAGTTTATAAATGGGAATAATTAAATTTAGATGAGAAGAAAAAGAGGTGATGTAAAATGGGGAAAGTTATTGGATCCGGGTTGGAAGCTGTTAAGGAGTTTGCGAGGAGATGCCTTAATGCAGGGGGAAGACCCATAATCAGAACGAAGTACAGGAGCAGAAGGTTCCCGGACAACGCCGTAGTCGTCGCTTGCTGGGGTAAGAAGGATCTTGTGAAGGGAGGAACAATTACTGGAATTCCAGCTGACGTTATCAGCAAAATGGAGACAACCAAGGGAGATTACAAGTGGTTACTTGGATACACTTAACTTTCTAACTTCTTTTTTATTTTTTCGTACAGCAATTTTTAAATATCTAAAATTAAATAGTTGCAATCATGGAAGAGGATACTTTAGAAACTTATGAGAGAGTAACCAAAGTTGCGAACATCACAACCTATTTAGGTACTGCAGTTTCAGTTCTTTTGAATTTCTGGGTTATTTTGTCTTTGATGACGGACTTACTTGGTGTTGATTTTGGAGAGTGGGCAAGAAAAATTGTAGAACATGGATGGAAACTACCAGAAAACTGGGTTCAGCAATATCAACCTTTTCTGACCATGCTGCAGTGGATCTTACTTTTTACAGTTATCGCAGATACCAGCATGACATTTAAATACTCTAAAGAAGGAGAACCGCGAGTTCCAAGGAGCTACCTTAGAGTGGTAAGTTTTATTGGTTTCTTTTGCGGGATGTGGTTATATCTTGCCTACCAGGTTGTAGCTTACGGGATTATCTTCTTCGCGAGTTTTGTAACATTTATGTGGACAATGTTTGCAAGAAAAGAAGAGGTTGAAGAAAAAGAAGAAAAAATTGAGCCAGAACTCTGGAAAGAGTCAGCTAGTATTTATGGATGGTGGTAGGAATTTTGACTTAGAGTAACCTTTTTTAATTACTTCTTTTTAATTTAGATTATGTGGGATTACTTGTACAAGTTTTTTGAATACATGCCGCTGTACGTTGGACTAGTCTTAGTTCCAGCTCTCATTCGCACAGTCATAGATTCCGCAGTAATCAAAATCAAACCATCTGCTTTTGATTTACCACCTAGTAAACCAAAAACTGATATTTTATCAGTTAAATACGAAGATGCATTTGCTTCTTTCGTCGGAACAGCATTATATGCTCCTCTTATCGAAGAAATTGTATTTAGAGCTGTCCCCTATGCTTTTCTCGGTTTACCCGGTCTCCTGATTGGAAATGCTGTGTGGGTTCTTGCACACCCTTCATGGCAGCTGAGATACATCTCTGGATTGAAACTCAAACAAAAACTCGCTTTTACAGCTAACACAGTCTTCTACTACGTATGTGCTGCAATATTTTTCAGTTTGCCGTGGATTCAAGGCTACGGTCTATTAGCAGTCCTTTATCACATGTTCCACAACGGAGTTCTCACGCTGGGCGGGATATTCCGCGAAATAGAGCTTCCAGCACCGTGGAAGAAAGAAGAAGCAGAATTCTTTAAAGAGTCGAGAGGTCTGAAGAGGAAGATTGAGGAAGTCTTTTTCAAAGACACTAAACCTATACCTGTAAAAGTCAGCGTCAGTGAACTGGATGTGGATTTTGAAAGAAAGTTCTTCAAAGAACTTGAGAATGTAGCTGAGAAAAAAGAGAAACCCGCAGAAGTTAAAACACAAACAAAAACTAAAGTTGTTGAAACAAAGAAAACACAAACAGCAGTAGCGAAAGCGGTTGGAGATGAGTGGTTGTTTTGGAGAGGGTGATACTAAAGCGAAGAGCAAACTTTATATCCTACTAAATAAATATATTCTCAAAAGGGGGTGAGTTAAAATGGCTGAGGAAAAATGGGAAATAAGTAGCAAGGATCTGATACTGTTCTTCGGATCAGTGTTCATAGCGCTATTCGTGATGCTTGGCGGAGCGGCCGGCGCGTTCGATCCAATGCTGGCAGGGATTGCAATAACGTTGATAGTTCTTTTCTTCATAATGGGGCAATGGCTTGAAGCAAGAGGAGTTTTCAGCTCAGGATTTGCCGCCGTCTGGATAACCTTTGGACTTGGTATAGTGATGATTCTAGCAGGACTGATACATCGGGGGGTCTTACCATTGCTCATTAAAACCAATGCTGCACTGCTCTTTGTTGAAATCACAAACGCCATGATCTACACCATACTAATTCTTTCAGTACTCGCAGCAGTGCTTGCGATTTACGTTTTCAAGTTCAGGAAGGGAATTCCTCTTGGAAAGAAGAAAACTGCATAAAATTATTTTTCTATCTTTTATTTTTTGAACTTTTGCAAAAAGTTTAAAATATTGGAAGTATATTTTTGTATATGAGCGATGACTTCGGTACTACTTTGAGAGTTCTGATGGATAGTATAGCTTTTCTGCTGCTATTGATACTGGGGGGATACATGTTTTCCTATAATCCGATCTTTGGTTTCTTAATACTGTTTTCAGCACTAGATCAGTTTGAAGATGTTTACTTTTATACAGCAAAGAGAAGACTCTTTCCTGCGTGGTTCGTTCCAGTGGACATCGTTCTGGAAGGAATTTTAGCTGTGGTAGGAGTATCAATGTTTCTGTTTGGCTTAATCTACTGGTATTCATTTGATTCCGTGTTTTTTGCCATATGGACAGTCGTCTCTCTTATGATTGCAATAACATCTGTCGAGGATATAGTTGATGATGTCAGATTGATTTCAGCTAAGCTGAGTAGAGCAGAAACGCCCGCATCAGTAACAACAATATCAGTAGCTACTACAATCAACACAAAGAAGTTTAAATTCTTCGAAAGGCTTGAGTGATAAAATATGTCCAAGACTTTTAAATTCTTCAGACCGATCAACGCAGATAAGCATAAACCTCAGCTGAATTCGAAAGTAGTAGGTGCTACTGCAACTCTTCTCACTCTTTCTATGCTGGTAACTTTACTTACATTCAATCATACCCCTGTTACCATGAACTTGAAAGCTGACCCTGTCGTGTGGGATAGTATCGTTAAAGGTAAAGATACATATGCAACAATCGTTTACAAGAATGACATCAGTTTTGAAGGCTTGAACGTTTTTAAAAGCTGGCAATTCGGAGATTTGAAGATAGTTTACACTTATGCAACATCAGATGCTTTAAAGAAACTTGTAAAGCAGGATAATGTAATAAGAATCAGCGGATGGGGTAAAATAGGTCTCCCCCCTTACAGTTACGTTGTTAATAGTGAAGGGATAACATATGACTTCTCAGAGGATTACAAGATAATTTATCACAAAGCAAATCAAAGATGGCTCGGAGATGGTGTAACAATTGCAGTAATCGATACAGGAATCGACTATTTGCATCAGGACTTCTATGTAAATGATAAAACGATAATCAAGGCTCTTGTATCTACAATTTACCTAAACAGCAATGGAAAACCTCTGGTTGTCGAGAAGTTTATACAAAAAGACAAATGCAAGAGGTTTTAGAGTATGAATATCTTATCAAAAGAATTACAAATAAGAACGATTATGTTTTTCAGGATGCGGTCGGACACGGAACCCACGTTGCTGGGATAATTGCAGGTCAGGGGACGGCGTCGAACGGAAAATACCGTGGAATTGCACCGCACGCAAATCTTGTAATCATTAAAGCCTTTTTTGACTCGGAAGGCGGTTGGGCAACTGAAGAAACAATTCTCACAGCTCTTGAATGGGTATACAACAATGCTGAAAAATACAACATCAAAATCCTTTCATGCTCCTTTGGTGCACCGCCGCTCTCAACAATGACCAATCCAACCGAGTTAGCTATGAGAAAGCTGATTGAAGATAAAAAAATATTCGTTTTTGCAGCTTCAGGAAACGCAGGAACAATTCCGTCAACAACCTTATCTCCAGCAAGAGATCCATACGTGTTCGCTGTTGGTGCGGTAGATCCTTATGCAGACAGAATTGCAGCTTTCTCGTCTCTCGGAGATCCAATTATGCCCCCGTTCAGTTTACCTGATAAAACAAAACCCGACTTTGTTGGAGCAGGAGTAAATATAATCGCTCCAGCAAGCTCTTTCGCACAGTTTCCAGATTATGCCGTGATTAAGGGCAAAAATGGAAATTATGTGATAATGTCTGGAACTTCGATGGCAACTCCTGCTGCATCTGCATCATTTGCGGCGTTTTATCAGTATTTTCTTGAGAAGAACGGAAGACCACCAACAAAAGACGATTTTATAAACTATGTGAGAGCGTATGGAAGAATTTACAATCCATTTTCGAAAGATTTCCTGACAGGATGGGGGGCACCTGTAGCTCCCCCGCCAAGGTAAAGTAAAGTTTATAAAGATGTTTTTAAATTATTTTTGTGAAAAGGGGATGATGGTGAATGTGGAGGATAGGTAGAGTATTGGTTGTGTTACTTGCAATGTTGGCAATAACAGCAACTGCAGCACTGGATTTCAAAGTGATCGGTTCAGATGGAAAAGCTGCAGCAAACGCAGATTACAGAATTTACTACACAAATGGCTCTCTTGCAAGTTCAGGAAGATTGGATTCAAATGGAACTGCTAACATTACTTTAGCAAAAGATACATACGTAGCTATAGTAGTAGGTGGGGAATCGATAATCGATGATTTCAACGTTGATGCTGCAACGACTAAAGTAACAATCGACGCTGCGACCTTGAAAGCTCTTAATGTAAGTGCTTCTGCAGAGTCAGCAATTACTACACCATCAGTTAAAGTGAAATTCGTTCCTGATGCGTACAGCAACCTCACATACGAATTTAACACCAACTGGACGATTTATACAGATCTTGCAAACAAACTAACGTTCCCCAACGAAACGAAAGCTCTCTTCATGACAT
>CAYSRI010000016.1:11943-15070 GCA_964433405.1 uncultured archaeon
TGCCTTGAAGAGCATCACAGTAAACGGAAACGTCTTTGAAAATGTCACTACTGTCTCCATTCCTATGACTGAAAACACGAATGTGGTAGCGTACTATGAATCTACCATTCCAGTCTTAGAACCAGTATATCTAATCATAATAGTAGCTCTGATCGGTCTTGCATTAGTAGCAGTGATAATCACAAGTGGTAAGAAGGCTAAAAGCATTGCAAGAGAAAGAATCGAAGATAGCTTCAGATTCTTTAGAATTATCAAGTAATTCTTTCAATTACAATTTTTTCTTTTTTCTTTTGACAGAAAATTCCCGCAATCTGTTTTTGAGAAAGTTAAATCTGAATATTCAAAGTACGGTATTGATGAAAAAGCAAGTGTTGCCCATCTTCAGGAAGATTTGCTTAACGCGTGCTATAATCTAGCGACTACTAAAAACTCGTTTATTAAATGTATTGACGAAGGAGCAAAGATGGTTAGAAACAAGATTCAGCAACTGAGAAAAACAACTTTTGCAGAAAGAATTACAGAACCAGTCACAGATGAAATTGTAGAAGAACTCATCAATGAACTAAATGTAATTAAAGCTCCCGATGGGACAGGTCTTGGAGATATTAAGCGAAAACTCATTTTAGCATGTGCAAATGTGTCGAAGACTGTAGATGACTTACTGACATGTGTGGATGAGGGAGAGAAAATTCCGCTGATCATAAATAAGGATCTTGCAAAGTTGATATGACTGTTACCTAAGGATTTCACAACATCGAAACTTTTTTCTTTTTCTTGAGCAAAGAATTATTATGGAAGATACGAGAACTCTGTATCTGCTACTAACAATTACGTTTTTAGCATTCATCTCATCTTTATTCTTGCATGTTTCAGACCGCTATTCTGTAGCTCTTTCCTCAACACTATCCTTGCCTGTCATCTACTCAGTAAGATATTTTGCAGTGGGAAAAGGAGAGGAAACTTTCAGATTCTTTAGAATTGTTTCGAAGAGAGAAAGTTTGATCAGAGATCTAATTGCAGTATGTATAGCATTTTCAATTGGCTATATCACGTATGTTGCAACAGCAAGCGATCTCACTGCAAGCGGTCTTATTCTTTATACAGTAGCTTTTATTGTAGTCTTGTTTTTGAGATATATGATTGTGGTCTGGTACAGGAATGGTGTAAGGTTAGTTGATGTGAACAACCCCATTATAATTATAGCAATCTCTCTCTTTTTAGCAGTGGTGGGTTTCTTTTTTGAATCGATAATCTTCGCTTTTTTAGCGTAGAATGTAGCACCTGCTACAAGAAAAAATAGTAAATTTTAAATAGAGAAACGATCTCTGTTTAATCATGAGTGTTCACTCTATAATAACTGATGAACATAGGGGTTATCTGTCCCCTATTCGATTATTGAAGCCCGTAAAACCGTTTTTTAAACCCCAAAAAAACCCCCCTGTTCACTCGTATATAAATTTTTCTCAAAATCTAAAACCCCCCTGTTCACCAACTGAACACTCGCAGTAGTGTGGTGGTTATACTATGTCGTCGATGATGTGGTATACCCTATCCCCCCCTGTTCACCAACTGAACACTCGCAGTAGTGTGGTGGTTATACTATGTCGTCGATGATGTGGTATACCCTATCCCCCAAATCTCTCCACAGAGCGTATAGTATAATACAGATCATTCTCAAAGATCCGTTTTTAAATCAGACTCAGATCTCTTCTCTTACAAAAATTCCAAGACCAACGGTTTGCAGGATCATAAATAAACTCGCAGAAGTGGGAGCAATTCACAAAATAGTCATTAATGTAGCAGGAAATCGAGCGTACAAGTACGAAATCAATCCAGAGTTTCTCGACTTCTTGTCGAAAAATCTGTCGACAGATGCTGAGTGTTCACTTTCTAAACTGAGGGGTTTTCCCGCACACACATCCCCGATCTCCCCCAGCAATCCCCCCACGACCAATTCTTCCTCCAATTCCTCTCCAAAATCGAATCACAAAAACAGCACATCTCCAAAACGCAATTCCACCATCCAGATCAACCATCAAATCATAACAAAGCCAGACAACCAAGATGAGCTCAAGGAATGGTGCAGGAATGGCTTTTTCAGAATCCACGGATTTCAGAGAAAGTTCAAACTCCTGAACTACAGGTTCACAGAAATAGACGAAAAATGGGAAAGACTGGCTCTACTAATCGATGGAAAGCTCACGAAGCAGAGAATCGGAAGGAAAGGAACGGGAGCATGTTACATTATCAATGTTTTCAGTCAGACATTCAGGGCATTTTTCAGTCTGCAGTTTAGATCAAATAGTTTAATAGTTACATTACCAAAAAAGAAATCTATATATATACCTTGGGACAGATTTAATAATAACATAGAACAAAAAATAGTGAGTGAAATAAACATGTTGGTAAGCAAAGCCATGACCGCATATTCAGAAGTGTTCAAACAGCAGGTCTTAGCTAAGGATCTGGGTTGGGTAGGTAGACGTAAGTGTCTGAGACCAGAAGTAGGTTACCTTGATCCAGATGGCGTCGTAAGAAAAGTCTACGAAGCCAACGGATCTACGTACATCGAGGGACTAGGCTATTGGATCGACGGATCGTTCAAATCAAACCCAGAGATCGAGTTCGACTCGATAGAGGAAACCTCGAACTTCAAGAAAGCTGTAGACATGCTTGCGAGCGGAGAAATACATGAAAAATTCGAATCACTTACAAGAAAACTCTCTGAAATCGAGGAAATAATGACTGCAGCGATTGCGAAAGGTGTGGAAGTGGCAACACAGCAACTCGCAACCTCGATGCTTTCTGGTGTAAGATCCGTACAGGATCAGCTCAACGAAATGTGGAAGAGAATTGCAGAAATGCAGGAAACAATGAATCTCATGCTGATGTATCAGATTGCAAGAGAAAACGGAGATGAAGCAATGAAAAAGACTCTCATGAGCAGGCTCAAGCAGAAGGTCATGGGAAGTGCAGGAAGCGAGTAGCAGGTTCTACAGGTCATCCATATAGTAAAGTATAAATTTTAGGGAATGCAAGATATAGCAGGTGAGAGTATGAATGAAGAGGAACTAAAGGTAGCTATTTATGCTGGAAGGTTTAGATGCAGAATCTCAATCTTTTCTAC
>CAYSRI010000017.1:0-4229 GCA_964433405.1 uncultured archaeon
TATAGCGGTAAAGAACCTTGAGGAAGCTATTAAGACCTTTGAGGCCCTTGGTTTTAAGTTGGAGGAAATTGAGGAAGTTGAAGGGCAGAAGGTTAGAGTTGCGATGCTCCCTGTGGGAGAGAGTAGAATAGAGCTGCTTGAAGCCACCTCAGAAGACTCAGCAATTGCAAAGTTCATAGCTTCGCGGGGGGAGGGGATACAGCACATCGCCATTAATGTTGAAAACATAGAGTCGACTCTGAAAAGGGCTAAAGATGCTGGGGTAAAACTAATAGATGAAAAGCCAAAAATTGGCGCTGGAGGGAAGAAGGTGGCATTTTTGCATCCAAAAAGCACACACGGCGTTCTAATAGAGTTTGTGGAGGGTTGAAATGAGAGAAGAACTAAGAAAACTGTACGAAAAGAAGGACAGAATTCTAAAAATGGGTGGAGAAGAGAGAATAAAAAAGCAGCATGAAGACGGTAAACTCACAGCAAGAGAGAGGTTGGAAATCTTGCTGGATCCCGGAAGTTTTGTTGAGCTAAATCCCTTTGTTGAGAAAAGAAACACAGACTTTGGCCTCGACAAAATGGAGCTGCCTGCAGACGGAGTTGTTACTGGGTACGGGACTGTCGACGGAAGACCTGTGGCAGTGTTTGCGCAGGATTTCACAGTCCTTGGAGGCAGCCTTGGGGAAATGCACGGTTTCAAGATAGCATACATCCTTGACTTTGCGATGAAACTGGGAATACCGGTTGTCGGACTGAATGACAGCGGAGGGGCGAGGATTCAGGAAGGCGTTGATGCACTGAAAGGCTACGGAGACATCTTCTACAGAAACACACTTGCAAGCGGTGTTATCCCGCAGATAAGCGTGATACTCGGACCGTGCGCCGGAGGAGCTGTTTACAGTCCAGCAATAGGCGACTTCATAGTGATGACCAAGAATCCAAACTGCTACATGTTCATCACAGGCCCAGCAGTTGTTAAGGCTGTAACAGGAGAGGATGTAACACCCCATGAGCTTGGCGGCTGGGAGGCACATGCAATAAAGAGTGGAAACTGCCACCTTGTTGCTGAAAACGACGAGGATGCCCTGAAAATTGTCAGAAAACTTCTCAGCTATCTCCCACTGAACAACATGGAAGATCCTCCAAGAGTCGAAACAGGAGACGATCCCTCCAGAATAACCCCGGAGATCTATGAGATCCTGCCGGAAGATCCAGGAAAGCCCTACGATGTCCGGGAGATAATATCTGCTGTTGTAGATAACAGAGAATTCTTTGAAATTCACAAATACTACGCTCAAAACGCCGTTGTTGGATTTGCTAGGATTGACGGAAGAAGCGTTGGGATAGTAGCAAACAACCCAGCATACCTGGCCGGATGTCTTGATATAAACAGCAGCGATAAAATTGCGAGATTTGTCAGGTTCTGCGACTCGTTTAATATCCCGATAATTACGTTTGTTGACGTCCCTGGCTATTTGCCCGGAGTCGAGCAAGAGTATGGGGGGATAATCAGACACGGTGCAAAGATACTCTTTGCCTACAGCGAGGCAAGTGTACCGATGATCACCGTGATAGTAAGAAAAGCCTATGGGGGTGCCTATCTCGCAATGGGTAGCAAGCATTTGGGTGCAGACATCGTTTTTGCCTACCCCTCAGCGGAAATAGCCGTAATGGGACCCGAAGGAGCTGCAGAAATAGTCTTCAGAAAGGAAATAGCCGGAGCAAGCGATCCGAAAGCTATGAGGGAGTCAAAGATCAAGGAATACCGAGAAAAGTTCGCAAATCCATACAGAGCTGCTTCTCGCGGATACATTGACGACGTGATCGATCCTAAATTTACCAGGATAAAGATAATATCTGCACTTAGGATACTGGAAAGCAAGAGAGAGAAGCTTCCGCCCAAGAAACACGGAAACATACCTCTCTGAGGTGATTATATGACACCAGAAGAATTCGTAGCCGCAGTAGTTGCGATCCACAAATACATGAAAGAGAAGGAGAGACCAATAGAGATCAAGGAAGGTCCAAAACTTTGGAAGATTTCGGGAAGGGTGATCCCGTGAAATACAAGGTAGAGATTAATGGAAGGATATACTTTGTCGAAGTTGAAGAAGTTGGTATCAACGAGTTCAAGGTTACCGTAAATGGAAAAACGGCAATTTTTGAGGTAAGACCAAAAGTCGAAGTAAAGGTCGTAAAAGATGAAAAGAAAATAGAAGTAAAAGAAAAAGAAGGGCTAAAAGTGGAGCCTAAGCTTGAAGGAAAAATCATAAGGGCTCCAATGAATGGAGTGGTCACGAAGATTTTGGTAAAGGTAGGAGACGATGTGAAGGAGGGAGATACAGTAGCTGTGATAGAGGCAATGAAGATGGAAAACCCGATAAAGTCTCCCTTTAGTGGCAAAGTTCTAGAAGTTCTCGTGAAGGTTGGGGAAAAGGTTTCCAAGGAAAGTCCCCTTATCAGGCTGGGGTGATTTTCATGCAAAAAAAAGATTGGATGGAAAAAATCGTTAAATCGTGGGTGAATAAATCTCCGGAAAGAAAGAAGGAGTTTAGAGTGAGTTCCGGAATCGTTTTAGACCCGCTTTACACACCTGAAGATCTTAAAATAGACTACGATGAAAAAATTGGCTATCCTGGTATTTATCCCTTTACCAGAGGAATCTACCCGACAATGTACCGTGGAAGGTTCTGGACCATGCGGCAGTACGCTGGCTATGGAACAGCCGAGGAAACCAACAAAAGGTACAAGTATCTCATATCTCAGGGTCAAACTGGATTGAGTGTGGCATTCGATCTGCCTACCCAGATAGGCTACGACAGCGACCATCCAATGGCAATAGGCGAAGTGGGAAAGGTTGGAGTTGCGATCTCGACAATTGAGGATATGCAGAATCTTTTCGATGGCATTCCCCTAGCGAGGGTCTCAACATCAATGACGATAAACTCCACCTGTGCCCAGATCCTTGCAATGTACACGACAGTTGCAGAGGCTCAGGGTGCAAATAGGGCCGAACTGCGAGGAACTGTGCAAAATGACATGCTCAAGGAGTACATCGCCCGAGGAACTTACATCTATCCCCCCGAACCGTCACTAAGGCTTGCAACTGACATAATCGTTTTCTGTGCCAAAGAAATGCCAAACTGGAACTCTATAAGCGTCTCAGGATACCACATGGAGGAGGCAGGGGCAACTCCTGTGCAGGAAGTGGCCTTCACCCTTGCTGACGGAATAACCTACGTTGAAAAAGTTCTTGAGAGGGGAATAAATGTAGACGATTTCGCACCGCAGATAAGCTTCTTCTTCTCAGCAGGTAGCAATCTTTTCGAGGAGGTTGCGAAGTTCAGGGCCGCAAGAAGACTGTGGGCCAGAATAATGAAGGAAAGATTCAATGCCAAAAAACCGCAATCCATGATGCTAAGATTTCACGTCCAAACCGCCGGCAGCCCGAAAACAACATAATCAGAGTAACCCTGCAAGCCCTTGCCGCCGTTCTTGGAGGCTGCCAGAGCTTGCATACGAACAGCTTCGATGAGGCCCTATGTCTTCCAACGGAAAAGGCCGTTAGAATTGCCTTGAGAACTCAGCAGATAATCGCAGAAGAGAGCGGAGTCACTGACGTTGTCGATCCTCTTGGGGGCAGTTATTACGTCGAATGGCTCACGGAAAGGATCGAAGAGGAAGCTATGAGATACATAGAGAAGATCGATGAAATGGGCGGCATGATAAAGGCCATCGAAAGTGGATACGTGCAGAAGGAGATTCAGAGATCAGCCTACGAAAAACAGAGAGCAATAGAGAGCGGAGAGCAGACAGTTGTAGGCGTCAACAAGTATCAGATAGAAGAGGTGATCAACATAGAACTCCTCAGGGTGCCCAAGGAGATCGTCAAAAAGCAGATAATGAGGGTAAAAAGGTTTAAAGAGAATAGGGAGAAGCAGAGCGTTGAAAAAGCACTCGAAAGGCTGGAAAAGGCTTGCGAAAGTGATGAAAACCTGATGCCCTACATCTTTGAATGCGTTAAAGCAAAGGCAACTTTAGGGGAGATTGCAAATACCATGAGGAGGGTTTTCGGGGAATACAGAGCACCTGAAATATTTTGAGAAGAATCATATCAAGGGTGGAACGAGTGAAATACCCCTCGATTACTTCTGATAAGGAATTACGAGGGGCAGGGGTTCTCTCTCGACGAGCATTTGGCTCGCAACCCCACATCCAGTTTGACCATGTTTTTTTAC
>CAYSRI010000017.1:4239-5604 GCA_964433405.1 uncultured archaeon
AACATCGCCCATCTTCCCTGTCGTATCCTCTTTCGGAAGGAAACTTAGCAACAACGGAAAGTTAAAAAATCTTTTCCTTTTTGCGCTCTTTTCTGAGCTCAAGGCCATAGGAAAACAGATATTCCATGCAGAGACTAAAAGATTATTACTGTTGCGGGGGTGAGAAACAATAAGCGCGCACCTCTGAAAGACAAAGGGGCTTTAAAAGTTTTCCATTGTTGTTTACTTTATTTTTAAAATCCAAAAAAGATTTAAGGGCAAATTCAAAAAATGTTCTTAAAAATTTGTAAAACCTGTTCCCTGCTCAGTGCTTTCGGGGAGAATCTGAAGCTGAGATCCTTCATGGCTGCATCTACCATAGCTTCTAGCCTCTCATGTGGATCTTTCACTTTTTCCATGACTCTTAAAGGTATTGAAAGCGATTCGATGAGTTCTTCGATTCTTCTGACGAAATCAGCAGAGCTAGAGAATCCAAGCCTCTCAGCAAGCTCATCAAGTCTTTTCTCAGGTATGTAGGCTTTTAGAACCCTTGGCAAGAATATGGCGATGCTCATGCTGTGATCAAACCCTAAAACAGCCCCAAAAGAATGGGCCAGAGCGTGAACAGCTCCAAGCTGTGAATTGTTTATCGCTATCCCAGCCATAGTTGCGGCCAGATGCATTTTTGCCCTCGCAGCCGCATCACCATCGTAGGATTTCTCAAGATTGCCCAATATCAGTTCAACAGCTCTTAGGGCAAAAAGGTCCGAAAATTCGTTGTGAAGCTTTGTAAGGTATGCCTCAATTCCATGAGCGAGTGCATCCACTCCTGTGGTCGCCACAAGCTTTTTGGGCATCTTCTCTACAAGCCTGTAGTCAAGAACGCTCATGTCTGGAATGAATTCCGGATTGATTGCTGAGATCTTTGAATTGCCGTGCTTGAGCATCACAGCCAGAGTTGCATCTGCACCGCTACCACTGGTTGTGGGCACCGCAACGAGCTTAGCCTTCTTTCTGAATCCGAGAGCTCTCAGGTTAAGCTTTGCCTTCACATCCTTGGGATCAATGTTCACCTCCATAGCCACTCGCGCAAATTTTGCGAGATCGATAACACTTCCGCCACCAAGCGCCACGATTAACTCCGGATCGACTTTTCTAGCAAAATCAGAGCATTTAAGAGCCATATTCACATCTGGTTCTCCCTCGACATCGTCATAAACCTCCACATTCCGCACGTTTAAATTCTGAAGCACGAGTTCGAGATATCCAAGCTTTATGAGATTTCTGTCAGTGATGATAAGGGCTTTTGAGTATTCTTCAGTCTTCAGGGTTTCGAGAGCTTTATCACCGTACTCAATTCTCGGTACCGCGAACATGATTTCTGTT
>CAYSRI010000017.1:5737-7869 GCA_964433405.1 uncultured archaeon
CTTATCTGACTGAAATAAGGTGATGGTATGGGGTACATGGGAAAAATTTTGAAAGTGAATCTGAGCGAGGATAGCATCAGGGAAATAAAAACTGATATGGAAATTGCCAAAAAGTATCTGGGAGGGAAGGGGTACGCTCTGAGGCTTCTTTACGATTACCTCTCAAAATACGAAAAGCTCGGAATTTCGGCAAAGGATATAGATCCATTTGGAGAGGAAAACGTGCTAATATTTGCAACTGGACCCGCTACAGGCATTGCGGGGTTTCCTGAATCTGGAAGATATCATGTGATGGCTCTGAGAAGCCCTCTGACTGGAAGCATTGCCTCTGCAAATAGCGGTGGCAAGTTTGGACCCTTTATGAAATTCTCGGGCTACGATGCGATAGTGATCGAGGGGAAGAGCGATGAACCAGTTTATCTGGACGTGAACGAAAATGGAGTAGAGATAAAGTCGGCCAAGAAACTTTGGGGACTCAACGTTTTTGACACAACAAAGGCGCTGGCCAATGGCGGAAGCGTTGCATGCATCGGTCCTGCTGGAGAGAATCTCGTTTATTTCGCAGCCATAATTAACGACGAGCATAGGGCAGCTGGCAGAACAGGGGTTGGGGCTGTTATGGGATCAAAGAAGCTGAAGGCAATTTCCGTTTCTGGAACAAAAAAGCCAGAACCTGTAAAGGTCGACGATTTCAAGAAAGCTTCCAAAGAAGCTATGGAGAAACTGAAGGCAAATCCAATAACAAGCACTGGACTGCCAAAGTACGGTACAGCCGTGCTGGTGAACGTAATCAACAATGCAGGCGGTCTGCCTTTCAAGAACTGGCAAAGAGCCTACAATGAGAGGGCAGATGAAATAAGCGGTGAGAGACTGGCAAAGGAATTTTTGAGAAAGAGAATTGCTTGCTGGGGTTGTAGTATTGGCTGCGGGAGGGCTACTGAGGTTAAAGAGGGGTTCTTCAAGATCCTAAATACCGAGGGTCCTGAATACGAGAGCATATGGGCTCTTGGCAACGACACTGCGGTAATGCAGCTCGAGGCCGTAATCAAGGCAAACCATCTCTGCGATGAACTCGGACTGGATACGATAACAATGGGTTCAACGATTGCCTGTGCAATGGAACTTTATGAAAAAGGGTATGTGAAGTCTGAAGACCTTCAGGGAATGGATCTATCGTTTGGAGACGCCTCAGCGCTTGTAGATGCGATCTGGAGGACTGCATACAAGGCTGGATTTGGTAAATATCTTGCTTTAGGTAGCAAGAGACTCGCAGAACTCCTTGGTGCTCCCGAGCTTTCCATGAGCGTAAAAGGGCTTGAAATGCCTGCTTACGATCCGAGAGCGATAAAGGGCATTGGTCTGAACTACGCAACGGCAAACAGGGGTGGCTGCCATGTTACTGGGTATACAATCGCTCCTGAAATAACAGGATTCCCGACAAAAATAGATCCGCTAAAGTACGAAGGAAAGGCTGAGTGGGTGAAGACCTTCCAGGATTTCACTTCAGTCGTTAACTCCACAGTGAACTGCCTGTTTACAACCTTCGCACTTAGTGCCGAAGACTACGCAAAACTGATTTCGGCTGTAACTGGATGGGATTTGGATGCAGCGGGCCTTTTGAAGATTGGAGAAAGGATCTACAATCTTGAGAGGCTGATAATGAGCAAATACGGATTCGACGCAAAAGATGACATGCTGCCGAAAAGGCTGTTCACTGAGCCTCTACAGGACGGTGCGGCGAAGGGACAAGTTGTAGATTCGAAAGCCTTTGAAAAAATGAGGGAAGAGTACTACAAGCTCCGAGGCTGGGTAAACGGAATACCGACGAAGGAAAAACTTGCGGAGCTGGAAATTCCCTGAATTATTTATTCGGTTTTCCCTTTTCTTTACATTTTTGATTTGATTTTGGTTTTCAGACCTATCTCTCCAGATACCTTCTCTTAAACGCCTTCTACAAAAAAGGGGGAAAAATTCCCATTTGAAATGCAAAAACTTAAATATCGGGAATATACTCTTCTAACGTGAACAGTGGCATCCATATGAGCAAAAAAGAAATCGAAGAGATCAAGCAAAAAAGGCTCAGGTATACTCTGAAATACGTGCACGAGAACTCGGAATTCTACAGAAGAAAA
>CAYSRI010000017.1:7879-14795 GCA_964433405.1 uncultured archaeon
GATGGAATCGACCTCGATAGAATAACATCAGAGAAAATCTCAAAGCTTCCCTTCACGACAAAGCAAGAGCTGCGCGATGCATACCCGCTGAAGATCTGTTGCGTGCCTAAAGAGAGGATAGTGAGAATCCAGATGAGCGGTGGCACGACCGGACAGCCTGTGATAGTACCCTATACGAGAAAAGATGTCGAACAGTG
The DNA here is from genome assembly GCA_964433405.1 of uncultured archaeon. GTDB lineage: Archaea > Halobacteriota > Archaeoglobi > Archaeoglobales > Archaeoglobaceae > WYZ-LMO2. The sequence goes on from CAYSRI010000017.1 coordinate 8,077, forward strand.
GAAGGAAATGATGCTAAGGGCATTTGAAATTGCCGGGATAACTCAGAAAGACATTATTCAGATCACTCCCGCTTTCGGCCTTTGGAACGGCGGATTTGGGTTCCATTTCGCCGCAGATGCGATAAATGCTTTTGTCATTCCTATTGGCGCCGGAAATACTAGAAACCAGATCCGCTTCATGATCGACTTTGGCACAACTGTACTCTGCGCAACAGCAAGCTATCCGATGAGAATTGCGGAGGTTGCTGAAGAGCTGGGGATAAAACCCGCAGAACTCCCGGTGGAGAAAATGCTTCTCGGCGCCGAACCCTGGAGCGATGAGATGAGAAACAGGATAGAGGAGACATTCGAAGCAAAAACTTACGACATCCCTGGACTGACAGAAATGGGGGGCGTGGGCACCGTCGGATTTGAATGCCCGCTGAGAAGAGGTTTGCACATGTGGGAGGACAATTACATCGTCGAAGTCGTAGATCCGAAAACAGGGGAAGTGCTCGATGAGGGTGAAGAGGGCGAAATCGTTTACACAGCAATAAACAGAGAAGCCATGCCCCTGATCAGATACAGGAGCGGTGAAATTTCAGAGATAGTGTCAAAGGAGCGATGCGAATGCGGAATCGAGCACATGACACTAAGAAGGATTAAAGGGCGCACGGATGACATGATCATCCACAGCGGTGCCAAATTCTACCCGAGCGACGTTGAAAGGATCCTTGCAAGCTACGGAATTACTCAGTACAAGATCGAGGTCGGATCTGAAGTTAGAGTTCTTTTCGAGGGAGATTCCCGGCTGATCTCAAAGATCGCAAAGGATTTCAGGGAATTCATCGGGATAAATCCCGAAATCGTTGCCCTTCAGAAAGGTGTGCTTGAGAGGTTTGAGGGTAAGACAAAAAGAGTGGTGAGGATATGATTATCGAAACGGTTTATGGTGCATCCGTATTTCTAATATTTGTCGGTCTTATTGTGGCCTACAGAAAGGCGAGGAGATTTTTATGATTCTTATTCTCGGAGTTCTTATCGCATACCTCCTTTTAATGGTGGCCATAGGTTTTTACGAGTACAGAAGAACGAAAAATCTGCCCGAGTTCTACATTGCGGGAAAGAAGCTCGGAACTTTGGCAGTGAGCTTTTCATTCTTTGCAACGTACTTCAGCACCGCTGCTTTTCTCGGCGGTGGCGGCACGGGATTTTTGCTTGGCTTTCAGTGGAGTGCGTTTTTGATCTTCTTCCACATCCTTTTCGCAATCCTAGCATGGCTCATCATTGCCCCTCCGATGAAGAGGATCGCTGACCAGCATGGCGTAATGACGATTCCAGAGCTCTTCGGAAAGTCCTTTGGAAAATTCGCACAGATAATCTGCGCTCTTATAATTCTTTTCTTTTTCGAATTCTACATGGTATCAATCTACAAGGGTGCGGGGAATCTTCTCCAGACCATGCTGCCGATGAACTACATCGACGGGTTGCTAATAACGGCGATGATCGTTGCCCTCTACACGGCAATTGGCGGATTCCGCGCTGTTGTTACTACTGACATAATTCAGGGATTTATAATGCTCTTCGGTGCCATTCTGCTCTTCTTATCCCTATTCTACTACTTTGGCGGTTTTTCAGCTCTCAGTACTCTAGCACAAACCAAGCCTGAGCTCTTCGAGTTCGGAAAGCTCGGACCAAAACCCGTAGTTAACGCCGGAATGGTCGTTCCGTTCGTTCTCAGTCTCACATTTGCGATTAGCATCGCTCAGCTTTCGAGCCCGCAGCTTGTTGTCAGGTTCATCGCCGCCAGAGATCAGAAGGTTCTTGCCTACGGAATGATCCTGACACCGCTTATCGTGGGCATCTTTGCTATCTGCGTTTTCAGCATAGGTCCATTTGGCTGGCTGGTGATCCCTAAGGAAGAAGTTCCGACATTTCTGAAGGATGTAGATAGAGTTGTGCCGTATATTGCAATGAAGGTTCTCCCAGAAGGAATTAACGCATTGCTACTCACCGCCATAATAGCGGCAGCGATGTCGACGATAAATTCACTAGTGCACGTATCGGCAACGGCCTTTGTCAGAGATCTTCTCCAGAACATCACAAAGATTCAGGATTCCACGGCCCTGAAGCTCACAAGAATTTCAGTACCTGTCCTAGCACTAATTCCTGTTGCCTTTGCCGTAAATCCTCCTGACATTATTGTTGGAATCGTAGGTGTTAGCTTTTCTGTAATAACCTCCGCATTCCTGATTCCCCTGTTAGCGCTGCTGTACTCCAAAAAACCAAACCAGCTGGCTGCTGTCGCTTCTATGGTCGTCGCTACGGCGGTTTGCATAATCTGGCAGGTTTACTTCTATCCGGTGTACTTTACATATCCAGTGGTACCTGGATTGCTTGCCTCTGCTGTGACCTATCTAGCCTTCAACCTCGAAAAGAAGTCTTAATTCTGTTTTTTTATCCTTCAAAAGCTCTATAATTTCTCTGTTTATCTCAGAGGCTGATTTGCTGGCTGAAATTAAGAGAGTTCTTCCACAGACGTACTTGCTCTTTCTTACTACAATGTCTCTTTCATGCAAAAAGGTCATTCTCTGATCACCAAAGCCGAGCACTTCATCCTTTAAAGCATAATCAGGAAGGTGGAGCTCGATCCTAACCCTGACCCCTTTTCTAATTGCATTCTTTGCTTCTTCGGGAATCTCAGATATGCTCCTGTCTGCCCTAACGCCGATGATGCAGTCAGCGCGCTTAGTGATCTCGGAATCCTTGGTAATTTCAAAAGTTGTTCTGTGCCTAGCGGTAATGTTAGGATGACCAAAAGCGCGGATCTCAAAAATCATTAAAATAAAAATAAAAATTTACTTCCTGTAAAGAGTGATTTCAATCGCTGATACGTTCGCGGTACCCTGTTCGCTGCTGACCTGCTCGGTCGAGATCTTTATATCCTTCACATCTACATCAGGCAAGAAGCGCTTCCTGACAATCTCTGCCACGTCGACCGCTCTGCTTATCGCCCTACCACGTGCCTTTATTGAAACCTCCGAGGCACCGCTGTTGAACTGAGTCAGCACTGCAAGCACGTAATTCATAACCGGCTTGTTTCCAACAAACACCGAATTCTCTGCCATTCCTATCCCCCCTTTTGTTTTTTCGCTAAAAGTATGGGGAGTTATATTAATTTTTCGTTGTACAGCGACAAACTTATAACTTCTTGATCCTCCTTTAGGTATGCTTGAAGTCGATCTATGCGGAATTAAACTCAAGAATCCGCTGATACTTGCAAGCGGGGTTCTCGGAAGTTCCTTTTCATCCCTCAATGAAATCGCAAAAGAAGCCGGGGCGGTGACAACAAAATCGGTAAGCATCGAGGGCAGAGAAGGTTACAGGAACCCTACCGTTTTGAACTGGAGGTGCGGCCTTCTTAACGCTGTTGGCCTCGCATCCCCACCAGCGACTGAATTTGCCGAGGAACTTAAGAGCTTTAACAGAGCCTCTCCGCTTATCGTAAGCCTTTACGGAAAAAGTCCCGGGGATTTCTCAAGTCTTACGGAAATATTTCCAATGGCAGATGCTTTCGAGCTCAACCTGAGCTGCCCACACGTCAGGGGTGCGGGAATGGAGATAGGCAAAGATCTCGAGCTTTCATGCGAAATTGTAAAAGCTGTAAAGGATTCGACGGAAAAGCCTGTGATTGCTAAGCTTTCGGCAATGCACGATTACGTAAATCTTGCAAAAGCACTGGAAAAAGCTGGTGCAGATGCCATTGCGATATCGAACACACTTCCTGGGATGAGGATCGACATAAATTCAGGTAGGCCCGTTCTCAGCAACGTTACCGGCGGTGTAAGCGGTCCAGCAATAAAGCCCATAGCTCTGAAATGCGTTTTCGATCTGTACAAAGTACTAAAGATCCCTGTAATCGGCTGTGGCGGTATTGTGAGCTTCGAGGATGTTCTAGAGTTCATAATGGCTGGTGCTAAAGCTGTGCAGATTGGCTCAGCAGTTTATTTCAGCAAGAACATATTCTATAGCCTGAAGGAAAGCCTTTTAGCTTTCTGCAGGATGAATAAATGTAAGATTTCGGATCTTGTTGGAATCTCTCACCGAAAACAATAGCGAAAATAATTTATACCTGTTATCGAACGATAGTTCGATGAAGGTTCTTGAGGGTTTAGTAGTCGTTCTGGCCATGTCTGTACCCTTTATGGCAATAAAAAGTGCGGATCTGACTACCTATATCTACTGGAGTCTGGTTTCGGCGATATATCTGGCATACATAGCAGTGTCGAGGTGGTAGCATGCTGATGCTCATCGCGCTTCTGGTATATGCAGTAATAGGAACAGCCATAGCGATTCTGGCAAAAAAGAGGGTAAGTTCTGACGAGGAGTACTTTGTTGCCGGGAGAAACGTAAGTGGAGTAGTATCCGCGCTTACATACGCAGCAACCACATACTCGGCATTTATGATGGTGGGCCTTGTTGGGCTTACTTACATCTCAGGAGTGGGTGCTCTGGGATTCGAGCTATACTACTTGGTTGGCACACTACTGCTGCTCTCCTACTATGCACCTAAAATCTGGAAGCTGGGAAAGGAAAAGGGATTCGTGACACCCGGAGATCTGATTGCAGACAGATATGGCGAAACCGCTGCTAGGATTCTCGCCTTGTTTGTGTCCCTCGCCCTTATACCATACACCTCGATCCAGTTCGTGAGCATATCATTTCTACTGGGAAATTCCATGAGCTTTGAAGAGGGGGTGGTTCTTTCAGCACTTATAATTGCGCTTTGGGCTCTTCTTGGCGGGTTTAGAAGCGTTGCATGGACCGATGCCGTTTTCGGCCTCTTCATGCTTTCAATGGCATTGGCTGCGGTTTTCTGCGCCTTTTCGATGTACCCAGCACCAGGCGATTTCTCCAAGCTTGGAGAGCTTCTTTATGTTCCCAACTCCTTCTGGACTCCCACAACCTTCATTTCCTACACCCTTCCCTGGTTCTTCTTTGCCCTAACGAATCCGCAGGTTGTGCAGAGAATATTCGTACCAAAAGATGAGAAAAACCTGAGAAGAATGGTCGTGCTTTTCGGTCTCTTCGGGTTAATTTACACCATCCTAGTTACTCTCCTCGGTCTGCAGCTAAGACTGCTTACCGAAGTCGGAGAATTTCCGAAAGTCTCGAACAGAGATCTTGTTACTCCAACATTTCTGGGCCTGATTCCTGAATATCTTGGAGTTCTGATCGCTCTTAGCATCTTCGCTGCAGCGATAACAACTGCAAACTCCATCGTTCTTACACTTTCCTCAATGTTCACTAGAGATCTACTGAAGAGTAGAAGCGTTCTGGCTGGAAGGCTTTTTGTTGTTGCCATAACGGCTGCGGTGGCAGTTTTTGCAATCCAGAAACCGAGTTACATCGTAGATCTTGCAGTTATGAGTTCAACGATACTTCTATGCCAACTGCCGCTTATTATCGGAGTTATACACTTCAAAGCGGGAGGCAGTTTTTCTGCTACTCTGACGCTGGTTGCAGGATTCTCCACTGCAATAGCGCTGTACTACACGAAGTTAACTCTCGGAATTCCGATAAGCGTTTGGGTTCTCCTTGTATCCTTTGCCGTCTTCTTCATAGCCGCAGCCCTAGAGAAAAGATTTAAAACCTAAAAACAATTTTTTCTTCGTGACAAAACTCGAGGGAATATACTGCGCAAGATGCGGCTCCGAATTCGACCTGGAAGTAAAGAGAACCACGAGTTATTCGGCCCCATTGCACATTCCCAATCTTTACTGTCCCTTCTGTGGAAGCAGAAGGCTGATGAAGAAGAAGGGAATATTCTCTAGGCAAGACCTTTAGCATGGCTGAGAATGTGCTTCAGAGAGGCTTTTATTATCTCCAGGCCCAAAATGACCGCCTTCTTTGAGCCCGGGAGGCAGAAAACTACCTTTCCATTTATTATTCCTGCCGTGGCCCTAGAAAGTATTGCTGAATAGCCAATTTCCTTAAAGCTCTGCATTCTGAAAATTTCCCCGAAGCCCTCGATCTCCTTTTCAAAAAGATCTTTTAAGGCCTCAATTGTAAGATCCTTCGGATTCAGGCCTGTGCCACCTGTCAGAATGCAGACATCAGCTTTCCTGAGTGCATCGAACACCGCACCCCTTATTTCGATAACACTGTCCGGTACAAGGTAGTAATCCACCACCTTTTCGGCAAAGGCATTGAGAATCTCCCTTCCTGACTCGTCGTCTTCGGGAATTTTTTCTTTTCCTCTCAGCGGGCCATGCTTTTCGAACCTTGAGCTCGAAACGGTAATTATGGCAATCCCGTACCGGACCTCCCTTTCATGCACTAAAACCACCTTTCAAGGGTGAACTGCGCTGGTTTAATTTTAAGCCTTTCTAGGGCTTTTTCAACCCTGTCCCTGCTGAAATCGTGCTCTTCGCACAACATCTCGAGGATCTTATCCCTATCTGGCTCCAAAAATTCTATCCTGTAGTCATCGCTGACCTTTGGATTTAAAAAGAATTCCCTAATCGCCTCAAGATTCTCGATTTCCGCCTTGAGCACCTTTATAGCTCTGAAAATATCCCCATAAGTTTTTATATAACTGTAAGCTTTCTTAGCCCCCACCCCCTTAATTCCCTCATTGTAGTCTGTCCCGCATAAGATCGCTATGTCCACAAGCTGTTCTCTGGTGATTCCCAGCCTTTTCAGATTCTCCTCTAGAGAGATTATCTCGGGATTTACTT
>CAYSRI010000018.1:0-8697 GCA_964433405.1 uncultured archaeon
CCCGCCTGTGTCTCCTCAGGAAAGGGTGGAGGTTGCGGTTAACACTATCAGGGAGGTGGTTAAGGCATGCTGATTGAGGTTGTTGCTGACATCAAGGAGTTCCTCTCCAAAATCAACCCGAACTACACCCTGCACTACGAAATAGATGCGAAGATTGCTGGAGCAATGGGAGAGATTGCTATCATCCGCCTCATCCTTTACGGTCTGGCAGATGACCGCATTGTTGTGTGCGAGATAACAAGAATGGCAAGCTGGGAGGATGAAGAGGTTGAGAGATTTGGCCAAAGTGCAATGGACAACCTGCGAAGCTGGATTGATGAGGCAGCAGAGCAATTTGAGTGTCTGGCTGCGAGACTGAATGCGACGAGGGGGAAGTATGAATGGATCTAACGAATTCATCCACTTTTCTAATTTTTTAGAGTTACTTTGCCAAAATAGAGCAACTTCATCGAATATCGAGGGAAACAAAGCTCTCAGAATCGAGAAAACAAAGTATAAAATAAGTATAAATAAAAGTATAAACAAAGTACTTTCTTTTTACTTCCTTAATACTTTCTTATTTACTTTATTTTTACTTTGTGAGAAGTTCAGAAAACTGGTTTTTTCCAAATTAAATAAACGAGATGGCTTTGAAAAAGTAAAGGAGCTGTCAAATTCTTTAACAGACAGAATTCTTGAGGTATTCTCCTTCTGGTTCCCAAAGGCAAGAGATTACGGCTACTACGCCAGCGATCTCTATGCTGTGAACGAGAGCTTTATCGCTGTCTTCATCCCACTCCCAATCGTGGAAAACGGGAGCTACAGACTCTGGCTCTTCACTTTTTCGAAGGTAGAGAGAATAACTCCAAAGCTCAGAGACATTTGGTTGAAGGATCTTCTTGATAACGAAGCGCTGGAGAGGGTGAGCCATTTAACGCACTTTGAGCACCACTTCATCGTCTCTGACATCATCAGAGGCAAGATAACACCAAAATTCGGCAGAAGGAGCGTTTACATCATCAAATCCGACTACGCCTACAAGGTTTACGAGATTACGGCGAAATCCATCGAGGGCTTCATCAGATCTTTCAGGAAGAACGTGAAGTACGGTGAAGATCTTCTTGAGCTCTGCGATGAGATGGAGAGATTCGCTGCGATTCTGAGGGAAGAGGCAGAGAAGCTGAGGGCAGAATCCTCATCCCACACCCGCTCCCCCACCCACCACCCTGCAAGGGAGGGAGAGGGGAAAGAAACGGAAACTGAAAGAGAGACAGCGGAAAAGGCAAGAAGAGAGGCAAGAGATTACCTGAACCTCTTGAGCAGTGCAGAGGTTATCAGATGAAGACAAAGCTAACTCCGAGCTATAGGGAAGTCGTTGATGCAGTTAATAACTCAAAAACCATCAGAGAAGCAGCTGAAAAGCTCGGAATGTCTGAGATAGAGCTTCTCGAAGTCATAGCTTCTCTCTACCTTGCGGGAAGGATAAGGGGATTCCGATTCAAGTAGCAGGTGATCGCTTGAGGTGGATAACCCACATAGCGATGGCATTCCTCTTCATCAAGCTCATTGAAATCTCTCTTCTCGTCGACCTCTCATCATACTACCTCTGGCCGGTCATAGCCCTTTACGCAGTTATGCCCGATTTCGACACTATTGCCGGGATTAAGCACCGCACCTACACCCACACCCTATACGCCCCCCTCATAGCCTCAATCCCGCTCATCTTCAACTTACAGCTATTCACAGCAGCTTTAACAGCCTACCTCAGCCACCTCTTTGCCGACATGCTCACTCCAGCTGGTTTGCCTCTTCTCCACCCAAAACCCACAACCTACCACTTACTGCCAGCAGCGTGGAGGATAAAGACCGGAAGTGGTGGTGAACTCCTATTGCTTTCAGTCGTTCTTCTCCTGTCCGTTTCCTTCACAATGGCTGCATCGACAACAGAGCTGGACAAAATTTTTTACTATCACAGGACAAGCGATATCTGGGTGGATATCTCATTTTATGAGAATGGCATTTTAAAATCTTTCAAAGACAAGAAAGTCGTCTGGACGGACAGGAAAAGCAGAATTGGAATAGTTGTGAACAAAAAGCTGAAAATTATTGGCAGAGAGCAGATCATCCACCTGAAAGTTACGGAAATGAAGCCGGTCAAAAGATACGAGAAAGAAATCAGGACTACGATGAAGAGGCTGAGAGACATGGACAGGCTGATAACTGCTTACAGAACAGATTCCATCTGGAGAGACTTTCTCGGCACGGGAAGGGACCTCTTCCTGGAACTGAACAAAAACATGAATGATAAAATAGACATCAGAGTTGTATGCTCGACGAGTTAGAGCTGCTCAAGGCCTTCAGGGAGGAGAGGAATCCAGTGGAGGTTTTCAACTCTCACCCATGGGGCTTCTCAAGAGCCACCTTCTACAGAAGGCTGGAGAAGCTGAGAAAGCAGGGACTACTGGATTGGAGAAATGGAAAAGCGAGGATTACTGAGAGGGGAGAGAAGCTGCTGAGTCTTTTTGATTCTGGATTTGGTGAAGAATTTGCAAATCTCAGAACTCAAAAACCCGACACAAAGAAAAACTTCTGCATAATCGAATCCGACAGGCTGAAGCAGCTTGAGGGGTTCATCTACATCCCCTACCCTTCTGCCTCCTACATCCTGAAAACTCTGCTGCTTTATGCAGGCATTCCCACAAAAGGGTTATCAACGAATGCTGAAAAGTTCAAAGCTCTGGTTAAATCAGATTTGAAGACAAATCTGGCGATAGACAACTTCGAAAATTCGTCGAGACAGACTCTCGTATTCCTGAGGGAGCTGATCAATGCAGGAAAGCTGGAGAAGGTTTATGTGGGAGTGAGGGATGAAAGAAAGGCTTTGAGGAATGGCAAGCTGCTTGACTTCCTGCAGGAGTTCGGTTTTGAATCTGGGAGGTTGAGGCTGGAGTCCGACTCCGTAACTTTGTTCCCGCTACTGCTTGTCATCCTTATCGGATTCGGGATAATCATCGCCTATCGCCTGGGCGTTGAGTACGCTCCGGTCTATGCCTTCTTCATCGTGATTTACTTCCTTCGCTCCTCACTTTTCAGGGAGATTAGGAAGTAATTGCCATTTCACAAAGTTGAACGAAAAATTTAAGTATAACCAAACCTATCAACTATTAATGATCACGCAACTTGTGTTTGTCGGCCACCACAAGGAGAGACTCCTTGAGTCGATAAGGGCTCTGAGAGAGCTTCCGATCTCCAAAATCATCCTCTTTGTGGGTGAGGAGGATCTCCCAGGAGAAAAGAAAGCAAGAAAGACAGCTGAAGAGCTGAAGAAGGAGCTTGAGGTCGTCTGGGAGGTTGAGATTGCCAGAGTCGATAAGAGGAATGCAATCAGGGCTGCAATGCAGCTCATCGAGATAATTAAGGCTGAGAAGGCTGAAGGGAGGGAAGTGATAATCAACGCATCAGGCTCTCTCCGCTCTCTCGCCATTGCAGGCTACATCGCTGCCTGCGTTACGAATTCAAGAATATTCACATCCATTCCGAGATACAACGAGAAAGAGGAGGAGGTTGGGATAGAGGAGATCATCGAGATTCCAACTCTGCCAGTTGATTTTCCTGCCAAGGAGCAGATTGAAATCCTGATGGCCATAAATGGTGGAGTTAACGCTCTTGACGAGCTTATAGCGAGGCTGAATCCAGGAATGGGGAGAAAGAGCGAGGAGTTCTTCAAGGAGAGGAGCAGGGTGAGCCACCACCTTGCCAAACTTGATAGGATTGGGGCAGTTAAGAAGGTGAAGGTTGGGAGGAATGTCAGAATAGAGCTCACTGCCCTTGGAAAGTTTCTGGTTGGGGGTGTTGGAAATGCGTAAAAGAGTGAATAGAAGAAAATTTTGCAGAAGCCAAATAGAAACGATTCCAAACGTTCCTGGAGTTTATGAAATACTCGATTCAGAGTTCAACACAATTTATGTGGGTAAGTCAAACCATGTAAGAGACAGGCTACTCGACCATCTTGGAGAGTTTAAGGGAGCAAAATACTTCAGAGCAAGATTCATGCCACCCAAAGCTGCAGAAAAAGTCGAGAACAAGATAATTCGGAAGAAGAAACCAAAATACAATAAGAGGTTATGGTAAGATGCCGGACTACCTCACTCTTGCCCTCGGAATTTTTCTCGTAATCGCCCTAATTCTCATCTACAGGCAGAGAGGGGAAATTAATGCTCTTTCGAGAAAGCTTGAGGAGCTTAACGGGAGCATTCCATTGCTGGTGGAGAACTCGATCAGCAAAACATTCACAGAGTTCTCGGGTGTGTTCGAGAGTATATTCAGCTCTGCAATCAGCAAAAACACTGATGTAATAAAGGGAGCCTTTGCGACCTCCCTTAAGGAGCTTGGAATTCAGGAAGACCTTGGGAAGCTGAGTGAAGCTTCGTCCGACCTCAAAGCCATAACCTCTGACCTGAAAACGATGTTTCAGGTAAAGCATTCGAGGGCCAAATTTGGCGAGCTGCAGCTTGAAAGCCTGCTGAAGGACATTTTCCCGACAAACAGGATTATGTTTCAGAAGAACATCGGCATCGGCATTCCAGATGCGTGCGTTCTGGTTGAAGACGGCAAGTACCTCTGTATAGATTCCAAATTCCCTCTGGAGAACTTCAAGAAGTATGCTGAGGCTGAGAATGAGGCAGAGAAGAGACAGTACTGGAACGGCTTCGTAAAAGACCTGAGAAGGCACGTGGATGACATAAGGAGCAAGTATGTCGGGAAGGAGAACACCCTCGACTTTGCCCTTATGTTCGTCCCCTCCGACACCATCTTTTACCACATAATTTCGGAAGAACCAGACTTGGCCGTTGATGCCTCCAAGGCAGGAGTTGTTCTCACCTCTCCTTCTGTTCTCCCCGCATATCTCAGCCTTATCTCAGCGAGGATTCAGGCTCAGGAGATTTCGAGGAGGGCTGATGAGATACAGAGGAAGCTGGGGAAGATGGGAGAACACATCGACAATCTTGAGGAAAACCTTGAAACTCTTTTCAGACACGTTGGAAACGCATCAAAGAAGGCATCAGATGTGAGAACATCCTTTGGCAACCTCAAGAGCTTTTACTCTTCCGTCTGCAGCTTTGAGGAGGTGGAAGAGTGAAGGTGACAGTTTATGATGGGGCGGAAACAATAGGCGGGAACAAGATCTACGTGGAGGAGCGGGAAAGAGGGGTCTTTCTCGATTTTGGAATGAACTTTGCGAAGTATGGGGAGTACTTCGAGGATTTTTTGCGGGAGAGGAGTTCAAGGGGTATCCACGACCCTCTGTATTTGGGCCTAATTCCAGAGCTCAACATCTACCGCTCCGATCTCATCCCTTCCGATGTTGACCTTTCCCGGTATCCAAAACTGAACGTTGAAGCTGTGCTTATCAGCCACGCCCACCTCGACCACTGCGGGAATGCTGGCTATCTGCACGAGAGCGTTCCGATAGTTGCCTCAGCTATCACTCTCGCAATTATGAAGGCTATGAGGGACTGCGGGAGACCAGGTCCGGGAGGTGAGGTGACATACCACTCTCAAAAGCAGCCATGTGAGGACGACAGGGTTCTGAAATCTCCCCAAGGAAAGAACTTTCCCTACATTGGGAGAGATGTGGTCTGCGTTGACGATCTTAGCGATGAACTCAGGAATTTTATCTGCTACAAACCAGGACAGGATGCTAAAAACAGCAAAAAGCTTGAAGCTGGAGAAGTTTGCAGTCTTGCAGACAGTAACTTTCCTTTCGAAATCAAGGCGTATGGTGTGGACCACTCCATATACGGGGCTAAGGCTTACGTTCTTTACGGCAATACAGCCGTTGCATACACTGGAGACTTAAGAATGCACGGTAAATTGAGGAATGATACGAGGAAGTTCGTTAGAGAAGCGAGAAACGTCCCCGTTCTCATTATCGAGGGTACGAGAGCTGGAAGAGGGGAGGACTTCAATGTCTCCGAGCAGGACGTCTACGAGAACTGTCTTATGGCGGTTGAGGAGAGCAAGGGGGTTGTAATAGCCGACTTCTCGCCGAGAAACTTCGAGAGACTCGAAACCTTTAAGGAGATAGCCAGAGAAACGGGCAGACAGCTTATCGTTACGGCCAAGGATGCCTACATGCTCCACGCCATAGAGCTTGTGGACGGCGTTGACAGGATGGAGGGGCTGGGAATTTACGGGGAGCTGAAGGACAGGAGAGAAAAATGGGAAACGGAAGTTGTCATGAAGAGGTGGGAAGAGCTGTATGTTGATCCGACGGAGATTAACAGAAATCCAGAAGGCTACATCCTCTGCTTCTCCTTCTACGACATGAAACACCTTCTGGACATCAAACCCGAAGGCGGAGCGTATGTTTATTCTTCAAGTGAAGCCTTCAGCGAGGAGCAAGAGTTCGACTTTCTCAGGCTTTACAACTGGCTCAGAACGTTTAACTTCCGGGTTTACGGTTTCGAGATAGCTGAAGAGGGTGGAAAACTCAAGCCAGAGTTTGTAAAGGGCTACCACGCATCGGGGCATGCGTCGAAGGAGGACCTGAGGTGGATAATCGGGCAGATCGATCCCGAAACCATCATCCCGGTGCACACCGACAATCCGGGATGGTTTGAGGAGAACTTCGAGAACGTGAAGGTGTTGAAGGATGGCGAAAGCATCGAATTTAACTGAGCTGCTTTTCGGAGTACCATCCAATATTGAGGTTTATCCAGAGATCACTCGTGGATTTCTTGGGAGAGGAGAGTACGGGATCGATGCGTTCAGGAGATACGTGAGAGAGCTGGGCTATTCGGATGCGAAGGTGGAAGAGATCTTACTTGAGATATACAGAGAGGCTAAGAGGAGATGCGCAGATACGAGTTATGAAGATTTGCTCGCAGCGATATGTTCAGAAATCGGAGCTTTCTATTTAGATTTAGGATACGAAGGAGCCGAAAAATTCTTGCTCGAAGCTTTCAACTTGAGGAACAGGCTTTACAGCTCGGAAAAAGCGTTCTTACTCGTCAACACAATGAATAAGCTCGGGATATTTTACGTGCAAAACGGAAAGGTAGAGAAGGCGGAAATCATGTTTGAAGATGCTTACACGATAATGAAAGAACTCTATGAACGATCCAAAGAGTTCGAATTTGATTGCGCTTTAGCAGCGATAAACCTCGGGACGTTCTACTTCGAAACTTACAGGCCGGATGAGGGCTTGAAATACCTGTTTGAAGCTCTGGAGCACAAACATGCGTTGCCATGCGGCGGAGCAGTTCCGTACTTCAATATAGCACTTTGTTACCAAGATTTGGAGGAATACGACAAGGCGGTCGAATTCTACATCAAAGCATCGGCAATCGCTCTCGATAAGGGATTTGTAGACGTTAAAGAATCGCTGGGTAGAGCTTTGAAGATTGCGAGCCCAGAGCAGGTTCACTCCAAGGTTGAAGAGCTACTTAGCAGAGGAGAGATTGACAGGAGGAAATTTGTGGAGTTAACATCGATTTTGGGGAGGTTAGATTGATGTGCGAACTCTTCGGTTTGAGCTGTAACAAAAAGGATAGAGCGATTTTCAGTTTGCCGCTCTTCGCTCAATATCATGAACCGTACTGGCACGGCTGGGGTATTGGATACTATGAAGAAACGCATGCGAGAGTGGTGAGAAACACGGACGATCCTAACTTCAGCGAGAGTTTCAGACGATCAATCCAGAAAGCCAGAAGTAACGTCATCGTAGCTCACATAAGGCTCGCCACGAGCGGAGACATTTGCCCAGAAAACTGCCATCCGTTTAAGTTCAGGTACCTCAATAGAGACTGGCTGTTCGCCCACAACGGCACGATAGAAATCGACTATCCAAGCTATGTCGATGGACACAACGATTCGGCGAGGGCGTTTTCCTTCATGATGAACAAAATCGACGAATACCTGAGGAGGAGCAAGTTTAGAGGAATTTATCCGGCTGTGAAGTACGCCACCCGCAAACTGCTCGAAACTTACGGTGGTAATGTGAATTACCTCCTCTCCGATTCGAACGCTCTCTTTGCCTTCTGCAACCACCGAAGGATGTACATGCTAAAGAGGGAGAAGGATTACGGCGGAGCAATCCTGGTAAGCACTCAGAAGTTAACCAACGAGAATTGGATCGAGATTCCGAAGAACAGGGTTTTATGCGTGCTTAATGGGGAGATATTCGTTTTAAGCGACGTGTTGGGCTGAGGGATTGAGTATGTTCCCTGAAGAATACATTAAAGGGGGCGAAGACTGGCTTAGAGCTGGAAGAAGGAGATTTTTGCTTTTGAACGTGATTTACTACCTTCAGAACTTTGCAGGAAAAGAGAATGGGGTTAGCAAGGAGGAGATTTCAGAATTTCTCGAAGCTCTTAGAGAGGTCAATATGGAGATGTATCTGAGCATTATAAAGCCCAAGATCCCGTTAGAGGCGACCTTAAACGAGCTCTTGAGTGATGGGCTAATCGTTGAGATGGATGAGGAGAAGTATGGTGTGAACAAGGAAAAGATTAAGTCGGAAAAAGATTTGATTTACTGGAGAGGAGCAAAAAGGATATTAGATAATGTCAACCAAAAAATGTGAGTTTTTACTACGAATGGGGGATACATATGGAGATTAGAGATAAAGAAAAACTTGTCAAATTGTTGGAACATTGGAGAGATTCGGTGTTAAAGACTCCAAAAAGCGAACATTATGATCTAAGCAATGAGAGC
>CAYSRI010000018.1:8707-14689 GCA_964433405.1 uncultured archaeon
TTTGATTAGTGAATTGGAGAAAACAAAAGACGAAAAGGAAATAAGAGAAATTCTCAAGAAACTATTTAGACATCGAGGTGAAAAATTGATCTTCGCTTCCCAAGCAAGAATTATACCGTCCTTCATCGAAAATTGTGCAGAAGAGCATCTATTGATGCTTAAAGATATAATATTGGATGTTAAACGGTCGGATGAATTCAAGAGAAAGTGGATTGATGAATTCTATTCAGAACTCGAAAAATGGAATCCAGATGGCGTTCAAAAGTTCCGTGGTCTAAAGGGAATTCTGTCAAACATCTTTGGGGAACTTTTCGGTAAGCTGCACATACAAGAGTATCCGATAATGAATTCTTGCTCACGTCGTTTTCTGGAAAAGTTATTTGAATTTGATAAATATGACTACAATGGCTTCTACCAAGCGTTTGAGAAGCTCAAGGAAATATATCTTAAAGAAGTTGGAAGGTTGAATGAATATATTCCTACAAATATTGAAATCGACATGATGTTTAATTACTTCGACAAAGATGAAGAGGGTAAAAGAGTTTTTAATGAAATCCTCAAAGGTGCTTTGAAGATGAGCAAATACGAGCAAAAAAGCAAAACCGAGCCATCACAAAATTACTGGATAGAAATAGGGGGTCCACCATCAAAAGACTTCATAGGCAAATTCCTCTGGGCTCCAAAAGCACCACAATGGAAATTATTTGAAGAAATTCAAAAAGACGACGTTGTTTACCACTATGTTACCTTAAAAGGGCCAAAAGAATACAGAGAAAAATTTGTCGGAAAGTCTAAAGTCAAGGAGCGAGCCAGGGAAATTGGCAAAGATGAACTAGTCAGAGTAATGAGGAATATTGACGAAAGTTGGGAGGAGTTCTTCGAAGGCTGGGAAAATTATGATACCTTTTACTTGGTTGAACTTTATGATTATAGAGAATTCAAAAAACCAGTCTCGAAAGATGAGGTTGGATTCAATCCTCCCCAGAAATATTTTATCAGGGCACAACCTGAAATTGTGGAGAAGATTGAACGACTAACATCGGCTCAAAAGGAGCCGAAAATCGATGAAAAAACAAGAGAGGAGATAGACAGTTTACTCACATCCAAAAAGCAAATCATCCTCTACGGCCCTCCCGGAACCGGTAAAACTTGGCTTGCCAGAAAATTCATTGAGAGCGAAACAGGAGATGACAGAGAATATTATGAGTTTGTGACTTTTCATCCATCCTATTCCTACGAAGAATTTGTAGAAGGGCTTAAGCCAGTTCCAGCCGAAAATGGGGTAAAGTTCTTCGTTGAAGACGGAATTTTTAAGAGAATGGCTATTAAAGCCATGTGTGGAATCCTCAAAAACCAAAAAGACTACCCAGAAATTTCGAAAATCGCCGACAATCTTCTGGAAAAGCTAAAAGAAATCGAGAGAGGTATTACAGAAAACAGTATTCTTGAAGAATGCAACAAGTTAAAAAAAGAACTCTGGACGAATCTCATTTCTTTGGACGAAGAAATACTGAAAAGTCTTTTTAAGGGTTCCGACCAAGCTCCTAAGTTCTATCTAATAATAGACGAAATCAACAGAGGAGACATCTCAAAAATCTTCGGAGAGCTTATTACTCTTCTTGAAGCCGACAAGAGGCTTGGAGGGGAGAATCAGATAATCGTCACGCTTCCTTACTCAAAAGAGCCCTTTGCAGTACCTCCGAACCTCTACATTATCGGTACCATGAACACAGCAGACAGGAGCATAGCTTTGATAGACATAGCATTGAGAAGACGTTTTGGATTCATCGAGCTAATGCCCGACTATGGTATTCTCGAAAGAGTGCTTTTGGAAAGCAACATCCTTGAGGACGAGGAGGTCAAAGAGATTAGAAAACTGGCCATAAACGCGTTGAAAGCATTAAACGAGAGAATAAAGAGAGAGTACGACAGAGATCATCAGATTGGCCATAGCTACCTCTTTAAGCTGAAAGAAGCGGTTGACAAAAATAGCACGCTAACCACACTCAAATTTATCTGGTACCACGAAATACTGCCTCTGCTGCAGGAGTACTTCTACGACAGCCCGGATAAGCTCGAAAAGGTTCTCAACGGCAGATTCGTCGAGGTGGGAGATAGCTATTTTGAGTTTAAGGAAGTAGAAGGAAATGACTTCTTAGCCGAACTTAAAGGAGTGGCCGAGTCAGGAGAGCAAGCATGAAAACCTACTCCACTTTCGAATACACGGAAGTGAAGTATGAGGTTGGAAAAGACGAAAGAGTAAATCTCGAAGAATCCAAGCTCTATCTGACCAAGGACTCCATCGAATACCTCGAAAAGCTCAACATCGCTCAGGTTTTCAGGAGCAGAATAAGATTCCAGAACTACGTGGGCGTGATATCATTCAGGGATCTGAAGCTGGAGATACTCCCAAAGTTCATGAAAACGAGTGAAAGGCTTGTAGAGCCCGAGCACGTAAAGGGAAGAGAAACTATTCTCTCGAATCTCGTCAGGATGCTCGAATTCTCTGGATGGGGTGGTATAAGAAGCGCAGATTTAACCCACCTCGGGACGGAAAGAGATTTCTTTGAAATTTACACCTACCTGTTCGCCAGAAATCTCGCAAATCTCCTCAAAACGAACAGAGATGCTGCCTACACATCAAATTACGACGAGCTCAGGTTTGTGAGGGGCAGAATAGACTTCAGAAAATACGGAAATCCCGCGAGGCTCCACAGAATTCCCTGCCACTACTACGAGAGAAGCACGGATACGACCATAAACAGAACACTGAAATACGTCTCATTCCTCCTTCTGAAGAAGGTTGAGTCGGCTGAGACGAGGAGATTGCTTAAGCTCATAATTTCAATTCTGGATTCTGCACAGCTAACCCCCGTTTCGGTTTCAGAAATTGAAAGAATAGTCTTTAACAGACTGAACTCCAGCTTCGAGCCATACGTAAACTTCTGCAAGATCTTCTTGCAGAACTCGATTCTTTCTTTGCAGAGTTCTGACGTGGAGTTCTTTTCCTTCCTGATACCAATGGAAGTCCTCTTTGAGAAGTTCATAGCGAGAGCGATTAAAGACACGGTTGGGGACCTTTATGAAATTAAAATCCAGCCTTACGCAGGGTATCTGGCCAGAAGAGATGGCAGGGGAATCTTTGCCCTGCAGCCGGACATAATTCTGGAGGGCGAGGAGACTAAGATCATAGTGGACACCAAATACAAGCTTCTAAACCCTGAGGACAGAAAGCTCGGAGTCTCCCAGCAGGACCTTTACCAGATGTACGCCTACTGCAAAGAGCTGAACTCGAAGAGATGCGTCCTTCTCTATCCGGAAGGTGTGAATGGTGAGATAAAGCAGGACTTCAAACTTGGAAAGGATGAAATTGACCTGCACGTTAGAACGGTATCGCTGGAATACCCGTTCGAGGGTAATAAGCTCTCAGAAGACTTCAGAAGCGCTTTAATTGAGGCAATCGGAATTAAACCGTGGTGAAAACCCCCAATTGCTGGCTAAATTATCTGATATAATTGCCAGTAAATCAAACCTGCTCTATAACCCTCCTCGCCCTCTCATAAACATCAACACTTAACCACATAACCTCTGCAAGCTTCTCCAAATCTCTCAACCCGTCCTCATTCGAAATCAACCCCATTCTGACTGCCTTAATAATCACTCCAACTGAGCCAACCACTTCCAGCCCCAACCCCATGGCAAATTTCCTTGCATGGGAATCGTCCAGCAATACTGGAATGGCGAGAGATTTGGCGAGCAAAATCGCACACGCCTCGCCACGATGCATTCCAGCCTTCTCAGCCAGATCATCTGCATTGGAGGGATCGCTCACAACTCTGATCCACTCGGCACTGTCAACAAGGAACGCATCAGCTTCCCCCTTCTCCTTTCCCCTATCTATCACTTCCACCTTAACAGTCTCCGGGATGATTATCTCGCCGAAAACTGCCCTGAGCAGCTCAAGTCTTCCGATTTTTGCCAGATGGATTAATGGCCCTGCGTTGCTGACAGCCGTCATTTTGTGGCCCAGCTCACATCAGCTTCGAGATCCCCCAGATCGTACTTAAACTGGATTCTCCTCTTCTTCAGCTCCTCCAGAGCCTCTCTGTAGGTTATCCCTGCCATTTCGGCAGCCTTCCATAACGAGACCTTTCCCTCCCTGTAAAGCTCCAAAGCCTTCTTGGTTTTGTACTCCCTGAGAGATTCTGCCAGAAGTCTTCTTACAAGCGTTCCTTTATCCACACCTTCATCTCTGCTAATTTTTTCAATCTCCTCCACCATCTCCTTAGGCAGTCTTACAGATGTTGTTACCATCTTCACAATTACATCTTATTACAAAGTATACTTTAAGGTTTTGTTCTTTCGATGACCGCCTGGATTAAAAAAGTTGAACAAAAAATTTAAGTATAACCAAATCAATCAAACATCATGCCTGAAAAAAGAGCCTACATAACCCTGCTGGGCAGATCAGCATGGGCGGTTCTCAACACCTACTATGCAGTTCTGGTTGAAAAGAGCTATTATCCTGACACAATCCACATATTCGCCGAAAAATCCTATGCTGAAGATCTGGATAGCATAATTGAGGGAATGCGAGCTCTGAGTGAGGAGTTTCGACAAGAGCCTCTTCCTATTCGAAAACCTTTTCGAGGAAGGCATAAGGATGACTCAGGGATCCACGAAATTTGAGATAAGAAAGCTGAGCGACGACGAAAGACTGGTTTACTTCGCCTTGAAGGACCTTAGTGGAGACAAAAGGGAAATTACTCCGGAGGAGCTGAAGCGCAACGTCGAAATTTCTGAAACAAAGCTGAAAATAGCTCTTGAGAAGCTGAAAGATAGGGGCCTCGTTTACACGCCAAAGTGGGGACGATACAAGCTGGTACTCCTCGATTAACGGAGCTAGTAATCCTTACCATCGATTCATGATGAGGGAAATGAAGCCCTCTAAGGGCGTTTCTTTTATCGTTTCCTGTGGAAAAATTTAGTCTTATTAACCATAGCGGTTACTAAGTTGATTGTCCCGTGGGTGGTTAAAACAAAAATACTCATTTAGCAAGAAAGCATGTAAGCATGTTTTCAATCAATCAATAAAACACATTATACTACAATCCGAGAACGAAATGATCTAGGATAGTTATGGATTTTTTACGATTTTTGGTAAGCCCTCTCTATGTAAGAATCTTATCGCTCGCAAGTCTGCATCGAGGTGTTTCTTGATTTCGTCGAAGTTCCCCTCTTCATAGTGCTTTTTCACGTCGGCTCCCTTTCCGTAAAGATCCGGGGGATCTAAACCAAGAATCCTTGCCTTTTCCAACGCATTTTCCAGCGTGTTGCCCTTGAAACGCATGTTGTTAAACGGTAGTAGCGCTTGGAAGAGGTCTATAACGTAAGCATCGTAAAACAGTTTGTTGATCGACTCAAGCTTAGCCAAGCCGTGTTCGACGAACTTCTGAGTGAGGAGCGGGATGTCAAAACGGAGAATGCCGAAGCCAACGATTTCGAGAGTTCTTGCTTTCCCACTGATTTCGCTCAAGTATTTGAAGAAGTCGGCAACAATCTTTTCTTCTTCTTCGAACTCCCGCTCTGGAAAAAACAAAGTTTCAGCTCTCCCCTCACTACTATTAGCTCTGGACCAATCTTCGATGACACCAATCACCACAATTTTTTCGTCGAAAGCGTCTCTCTGCCTGAAAGTTTCGATGTCGAGGTAAAGTCTTGCCATAGCTCTCTTCATTGAAAAGCGTAAAAAGCCTTTGGGCTCCAATTCCAGAGGGACTACTGTAAAAGGGCTCAGCATCTCAAGCACGTGTGTCATGTTTTATAGTTATGCTGCTTACATGCTTTCATGTTTTTTTGTTTTCATGCTTTGTTGTTTTCGTGTTTTCACATTAGTAGGTTCTCTGTTCACGTGTTCACGCGTTCTTGTGGAGATACGGTTATATACTTTCTCGCCTCAGTAGAAGCATGGAGGATTACTCC
>CAYSRI010000019.1:0-1412 GCA_964433405.1 uncultured archaeon
GAATTCAGAGTCTTTTTAAAAATCCACAATTTTGCCTCAACAGTCAAATTCTTCACAGGATAGGCCCTGACTTCAAAGTTTGATGAAATTGGAATTGGAAATTTGGCTTGAGAAAAGGAATACCAGCCCTCATAAGATTTCAGTGCGAACCGGTACTGAATGGATACCGATACGTCTTCTGATGGGTTCCCTGAGATCTGAATGTCTATCATTTCTCCTATAACAACGTAGTAGTTATCTCCAATCAATTTGTAGTTTGTGTAAATTTCCAGCCAGATTGCAAGTACAATTATCAAAAATAATAGATAGAAGGTTAATTGCTTCATCATTTTGTCTTCCAAACCATGTAGGCGACCACCAGAAGTATTGCTCCGATTGCAATCAGCAGAAATATTGCTAGGTAAACTTCGAAGCTAATAGGTGGTGATGGGGTTGCTGGAGCAGTTTCAACAGGGGTCGGGGTTTTTTCTGGTGTCTCAACTGGGGTTGGTGGCAAGACTGAAATGATTCCGGCAAAGTATGAGAATTCTGGAACTCTCGCTTTGTAGTAGTTGTACTTTCCATCAGAATAAAGGAATGTTGTGTCGCATCTGATCCAGTTCTCCCCGTCAAATCTGTGGAGAACCACAAGAACGTTGTCGGGGTCGAACATTTTTTCCTTGATGACATCTCTCTCGACTCCGTATACTATATATCCTCCAACTTCGGTTGGAGCACTGAGAGTCAGGTCTATTGAGAACATCAGGACCACTATTCCAAATGGTTTTTGTATTGGAGGCATTTCCTTCAGCTTTTCCACTCGGAGCCTTAGAGTTGCATCATCTTTTGATATAAATATTATCGAAACTATATTCGTCTCCCAGAATGCGCTCTGGGGGAGAATGAACTCCGTCTCTTCATTGGCCTTCAGCCTGATGTAATCGCTCATGTAGATAGGCACTCCTGGGATCACTCCTCCTCCCCCGCCACCTCCTCCGCCACCGACTATTGGCGGTCTTACAGTGGTGGTTGGAATTGGAACTAGGACTACATTTAATACACGTAACTCACCTGGAGATAGCGTTAAAGTCGTAACATATTCCTGGTAACCGCTTTTGGTAATCCTGATTTCGTATGTTTTGGGATCAAGCTGTAAAGTTAGGTTCGTTTTTCCATAGTAGGTTCCATTAATGTAGACATCAGCGTACGGAGGGGTTGAGTTGATCTGAATCGTTGATAAGGCGAGTATATTCACGCTAAGACATCCGAAAAACTTCGGTTCTAGGTTTTCTCCAAATGTGAAAATGTATAGAATGTAGCTACCCGTTTCCAGGCCCTTCGTGCTTATATTCTGCCAATTATCGCTGTTGTTAAAAACCGCTCTGACCAATTTTCCGGGAGCATAGAAATTAACGTTTTTATCCATAATCTTT
>CAYSRI010000019.1:1422-8585 GCA_964433405.1 uncultured archaeon
TCGAAACTTGATTGAAAGATCCTTTCCGCTTACAACATCGCTTACTGTTGGTTTGTTGTCGGAAGAAGTCCCGTTTAGGACGACAAACGGGACAAAGAGCTTTAGTATTGGATTTCCGTACTCATTAACGTCTAAGACGATTAGGGAGTAATACCCCGGTTGCATTTCTCTGAGATTTGCTGGTAGACCGCAGTTGGTGATGGAGGAGTTGTTAAGGCGGAAGTTACTCAGGCTTACCGAGTTCATTTTAATTGTTCCAACAATGTTTGGTCCCAGATTAAAATTACAGTTGTCTTTAACTTCGAATCTCTTGGCGGATGTGTTGTATTCAACCCTTGCCCAGCCAGTATTGTTGAAGGCGTAACCGTATTCGATCGTTTGCAGCAGGCTGTCAAAGGTAGCTCCTTGCAGCGAATCGGGATAGTTTGCAATGTAATCCGCAATTTTATCGTTATTCAGCTTTATAACTATAGGAAGACCATTTGAGCTAAGAATTATCCTTAAATCGAGCTCTTTGTTCTTATCGTAGACACCGAGAGTTTTTGCGAAATTCAAAAGTGTTCCATTAGTTCTGGATGTGGTGTGTATCGTGTAGTGGGCCTTGCTTCCAGGAATTAGTTCTCTTTCAATTTTCGCTATTTCGGGGAGCATGACAGTTGAGGCATTGTAAAATTCGTAACTAGCTATTGAGGTATCGTAGAAGTCATAGAAATGTATTTCCGTGACGTTTAGCCCGGCAAAAATCTGTTGGTTGTCCCTGAGGGTATAAATGAAGTCGTTGTTGTTTGCCTCACAAATCGATATTAGGGATATCAACACAATCAACGAGTAAAGGGTCATATTCCTCATCATCTATCCCCTCCCTTTTTCTAGATTCGATCTATATAAATTTTGCGACCTTTTCAGTTCTTTTCTGGGAGGTTCAGCGAGTTTAGCTTTCTGTTGATGCTAATTCCACTTCCGAAAGGAAATACAGCAGAGATAGGAGTCGGATAGAGACTAAAAAACCTCCCTCGCCATCTTGGATTTGGAGCTGCAAGGAATACTCGTGGAGAGAACCACTTCAATGAAACGAGAAGACTCTTGTGTGAGCTGGGAGTAGTTCATTGGGAAAAGCTCTTGGTTTTCAAACAATAAGGTTAAAAATTTGGGGTTAAAAATTCGAGCATGATTGCTAGGTTCTCAATTAGCGGACTGAAATGTAGGGGCTGCATTGTCAGAGTTAGAAAAAAGCTTGAGGAGGCGGGAGCAGTTGTTAGGGGCATCAGCCTGAAAGAATTGGAGCTTGAGATTCCAAACGGAGAAAGCGTTGATAAATTCATAGAAGTAGTAAGGAGCGCAGGATATGATGCGAAACTCATCGAGTGCCAGTAGTTAGCAAAAAAAGAATTCGGGTCGAAAAACGTTTATGCAACATCCTGAAAATTTTCTGAGATATGAAGAGAGTTGTCGCAACTGGCACCTTCGACCTGATACATCCGGGACACATAAGATTTCTCGAAGAAGCAAAGAAGCTTGGAGACGAACTAATAGTAATCGTGGCAAGAGAAAAGAACGTCAGACACAAGCCGAAGCCTGTGATTCCAGAGGAACAGAGAAGGAGGGTTGTTGAAGCAATAAAGTACGTTGACAGGGCGATTCTTGGAGACGAGGAGGACATATTCAAGCCAATCATGGATCTAAAGCCCGATGTAATAGTTCTGGGATTTAACCAGCACTTCAGCGAGGAATGGCTCAGAGAGGAGCTCAGGAAGAGGGGGCTGAGTTGCGAGGTTGTGAGAATTAACGTCGAGGAGAAATGCGGGCTTTGCAGCTCGAGAAAAATTATTGAGAGCATTCTTGAAAAATATGGAGGTGAAAGGAGATGTTGATAATGCTTCCAGGCCCTATTCAGCTTCATGAACGGGTTATTAAGGCGATGTGCAGGCAGATAATAGGCCACCGCTCGGCTGAGTTTGGGGAAATCCTGAAGTTTTGCGGAGAAGCGATGAAGGAGGTTTTCGGGACGAAGAACGATGTTTACTTCATCACGGGTTCTGGAACAGCAGGAGTTGAGGCTGGAATCGCTTCTTTCAGCAGAGTAGGAAAGTTCGTCACTCTCGAAAACGGGAAGTTCGGGGAAAGATTGGGGGAAATTGCAGAAAGATACGCAGAGGTAGAAAGGCTGAGCTTCGAGTGGGGAAGGCCTATCGACTTGGAGAAGCTCAAGGAAGCACTTGAGAGAGGGGCTAGGGCTGTTGCATTTGTTCACAACGAGACTTCAACCGGGATGCTGAATCCTGCGGAGGAGATAGCGAGGATTGCAAGAAAGTACGATGCGCTTACGATAATGGACGCAATAACATCCGCTGGGGGAGACTACGTGAAGATGGACGAATGGGGTATCGACGTTGCAGTCGTTGGCACCCAGAAATGCCTAGGGGCCCCGCCAGGGCTTGCAGCAGTAGCCGTTAGCGAGAGGGCATGGGAGTTCTACAACCCGAAGTGCCCGCTGTACTTGGATTTGAAGGCATACAAGAAAAAGCTTCCGGAGCTTCAAACTCCCTATACTCCAGCAGTAACGCTTTTCTTTGCCCTGGAAGAGGCCCTAAAGATGATAAAGGAAGAGGGGATTGAGAACAGGATTAGGAGACACAGAAAGCTCAGCAGAGCAGTTAGGGCTTGGGCGACAAACGCTGGGCTAAGCCTTTTCCCGCAGCCGGACAAGTATTCTGACTATTCTAACACAGTTACCGCCATAAATATTCCAAGCGGAATCACGGAGAAGGAACTAAGGGATGCTGTAAGGAAGGAGTACGGGATCGTCTTCAGCGGTGGGCAGGATAAGGTGAAGGGAAAGATCTTCAGAATTGCGACGATGGGTAACATTGGGAAGTTCGAAGTGATGGCAACGCTTACGGCGATAGAAGACGTTCTGCTCAGGAAGAATCTGATAAAACCAGCGCTTGATTTTGCCAGGAAGGAATTGCAGCCATGAAGGTCGGAATCGCTGATACGACTTTTGCAAGAGTTGACATGGGGAAAATTGCAGTAGATGAGCTGAAAAGGCTTTCGGGGCTGAAGTACGAGCGTTACACTGTGCCTGGAATAAAAGATTTACCTATTGCGGCTAAGAAACTGCTAGACAGCGGTTGTGATATCGTGATCACGCTGGGTTGGGTTGGAAGGACACAAAAGGACCTCGTTAGCTATTTAGCGATGAGCGTTGGGCTTATAACTGTTCAAATTCTGACAGGGAAGCACGTGATCGATGTTACGATTCACGAAGATGAAGCTGAGGATGAGAAGAAATTGCTGGAAGTTGCCGAAAACAGGATAAGGGAACACGTCAGAAATGCGGTAGATTTACTTCTAAATCCGAAGAGGCTGCAGAAGCTCGCTGGAACAGGACAGAGGCAGGGATATCCAGATGTGGGGCCTATTTTAAAATAATTTATTTTTATTATGAAAACTTTTGGTGATAATGATTGTTAGTATTATTATTTGCATTACCCAAAAATTTAAATACAAAAACGTTCAATTTTTTTCATGCAGATTAGCATACTGGGATTGACTCTGACGATTCCGGACCAGTTGATGAACTTTTTGAACGCAATCCTGACCCCGATTTTGGGGCCGCTGATGAGACTTTTGGACACGATTGTCAACTACTTAATTAAACTTCTTGGTTCTTAATTTTTTTAATGAGCACTTAGTCCTTAAAACGAAAGGCTTAACATTAAGATTATTTTTCATCTATTGTGAGACTATTAATTCTCGTTGCCCTAGTTTTCTTTTTGACGCACGAGACCACGGCTTGGAGTTACGGTTACGCGATTTCAGAATCTGAAGACGGTTTTTACATCTGCGGGGCTACAGGATTGAATTATCGCTTGTCCTATGGCATGCTAATAAAAATAGATGAAAATGGAGACGAGCTTTGGAATAAAACATATGAGGGGATTTATAGGTCCCAGATCTGGAGATGCTTAAAGTCTGAAAGCGGTTTGTTTCTTGGAGGGGTTACAGGTTTTGACGACGATGCTTGGATAGCGAAGGTCGACTTCAATGGAAACATGATCTGGCAAAAGGTCTACGGCTATGGATCCGACGCCGACAGCGCAACTTGCATTTCCGAAGATCCAAGAGGTGTTTTGGGATTTCTCACCATCTATCCGTGTCAGAATGTTAGCACAAATGCAAACTGTTGCAATTTAAATTGCCCAAATGCGGACACATGGATAGTAGATTTCGACGAAAAAGGCAATGAGCTATGGGTTAAAAAGATTGATTTCAGGGACTACGACAGCATTAAATCCGCTAAGAAAGTTTCCGATGGTTACATCGCAGCCGGTGTCGTTGGCGACTTTCTGGGGGATCGATTTGGCAACTACGATATCTGGGTCCTTAAAGTTGATGAAATGGGCAATTTGGTGTGGAGCAAATTTTTCAATTTTGGCTACGACGAATTTGCATGGGACGTAATAGGGTTCGGAGATGGATATCTCGTCGTCGGCAGTGCATCGAACATCGATCTCTCCAAAATTGGACTGCAAAGGGTAGAAAGGAATGAAAGTGAGAATTTAACTTCACAGGTATCTCGTGGATTCGCTCTTAAGCTCGATTCCTCAGGAAATTTGGAGTGGTTGAGATTCTTCGATGAGGGATTGATTTCCACAGCTTGGAATGCCCTCGATTATGGAAATGAGCTTGTAGTTGTTGGAGCTGGGATGGATAAGAATGGTTCTTTTATTTGGTTTAGAGCGCTGAATGAAAATGGCGAAGATGTATGGTCAAAGTACTACAGAAACGATTTTAATCTATTTTTGCCCATTTCAGGCCCTATTCAAGCGGTGAAAGTTGAAGGTGGTTATCTAGTGGTTGGTTCGGTTGCCAACGTGTTTTTTTCATCCTGTCCTTGGGCCGGGAAATTCAGCAGAAATGGGGAAATTATCTGGGAAAGAACTTACTGCCTATCCGAATCCCAACACGATTTCAGGTTCGCAAAGCAGGATTCGAAAGATCGCTTTAATTTTATCGGTATAATCACTTTCGGTATTATTTTGTTCTTGTTAGCATATCTGATTAAAAAGAACAAAATTTAGGGTTGTGTTGAATTTTCGATCCAATTGAAGTTCCAACCCGGGCTTGCAGGCGTGTTAACGTATTCCATCAGTGGGATATGTCTCATAATCGCAACCGCAAATGACAGCAGCCGCTCTAGCAGATCGTAAATCAAAGCATTTGTGTCCCTCTTTTCGGTGTAAGTCAATCCTTCAGTTCTCCATTTCAGGAGATAGTTTAAACCGGTGCTTGCGTCTGGTGGACCAACTATTTCGGGAAGCTTACCAAATAGCGTTCCAGTTAAATTAACAAATTCAGCACGAAGGGTTGCATTGCTCCTGATCAAAGTGGCGATTCTCTTTGTGTCGTTCAACTGCGTTACGGTTGAGACTATAAATGGCTTTATAGTGTTGTTCCCGCTAGCTTCGAGCATCCAGAGAGTCTCGTCAAGATAAGGTAGAAAGTCACCCAGTACCAGATTGATTGCTCTGTTCAGCGCCGTGATGTTGTCCTCACCGCTAGGCGGATAGCGGAGATGCATGTTTGCCCACTCTTCTGCGGTAACGAATATGCCGTATGCAAGGTTCTTGAGCAAATAGTAGAGCCATACCTGCATGAAGCTCAGATTCCAGTACGATGTCTGTGTGTCCGCAGGATAAGTGCCCGGGGGCATGGATGTTACCAGTGCTGTGAAGGGATGAATTCCAAAACGGTGTCCAACAACTAGGCCAACAACATGCTGGTTGTCAGGCCACAGTCCGATAAAGCTGAGACTTCCAAGTCCACCTTTAGGGTGGTTTCTGACTATATCTAATCCGAGCATGCTGTAGGTCCATCTGAAAAACCCCTCTGTTGAGGTGGGGGATTGGGTCAAATAGATGCTAAGAATGTGAACCGTGCAGGGTGCGTTCTGATTACCTTCGTGTCCAGGGTATGGTACCATGTTAAGGTATTTTGTAAGAGTGCCGTATTGTGTGCACAGTTGGTAGACTGCCTTTCCAGGTTCTCCAAGATTCTGGTCGGGAACGTTGAACTCAACCAGTGTGCTTATCCTGTATCCGGTCTGATATCTTGCACAGTTACCTGCAGACATGGTGCCTCCACGTTCGGTAACACAGCACCCGGCAGGAAGGGTCCCTATCAAACCAAGCCCAACATACCTTGAATCTCTGCAGTTACCGGCCCACTGCCCGCAGTGGTAGGGCTGAGTGGTGTTATCGTCCGGGCCTATGCATGCGGGATACATTGCGGAGTTGACTTCATTCACATTTGAGCTGATTCCTTCCCAGTCGTTGTCATCGTCGTTGTTGGGGCCGATTACGTTTACCGCACCGATTTTGTAAAGCAAAAAGTCCCAATTCCTGAATTTCTGGACAACAGGCAAGTTGTAACCTCCAATGTTAACCTTAAGAACGTCAGCTGGTTCAGCCACCCACCATATCCTGACCCAGTCTGCACCACCATTGTCCCAGACACGACCTATGAGCATGACGTTGTAACTGCTCGGCGTTATGGCAACGTTGTCTGCAAAAGAGACTTCGCTGCAGGCCGCGTTGCCGGCGTAAGGAATGCCGTTGACTATTGCATCTCCTGCAGCAACTCTCAGCGAAACCCTCCACTTGTCCGTGACTCCCCCATCAATCGGTCTACCGCTGATAACAGCTGTTCCCGTTGAATTCGACACTCCAAACCCGAAATATGCACTTCCAGATCCCAGATAGCTCCAAACAGCCTTGAGTGAAAGGTTGGTATACCATGGAATCGTCGCCCCTGCTAAGGTCGTTGCTCTGGCCTGAACGTTCACGCTGTCGGAATCGAATATGCCATCCCAGTCGCGAACGTTGTCTGATATCACCTGAACGCATGCGGTTTGAACGTATGCGTCATTCACCGTTACGATAAGCTCTATGTAGTCTGTGGAAGGAGTCCCGTCACCATCAAACAATCCTTCAGGATCTCCGACAAAGGCCAGGTGCATGTATCCTGCGGGCGAAATGTAGGGGTCGGGATTCGTGAAAGTGTAATTTATCCACTGCAATGAAGTCCCGGTTATACTAGCAAGCTGAGTCCAGCTTCCGGAATCGTTGTTGTAGGCAAAAAATCGAACTAAATCATTGCCA
>CAYSRI010000019.1:8595-14417 GCA_964433405.1 uncultured archaeon
TCAACTCTGTCGACAGCAGCATCTTGTGGAAGCTTGAACAAAAAGTAATGGGTTTCATAACCCGGGCTTGCGGTTGTGCCCTCCGGGTACCAGATATTTTGATAGTTTGTATCGCTGAACTCTCTGGCACCGCTTGGTGGTGAGCTCTCGCTCGGAGGGGTAGGAGGCGGGTTGGTGTCCTGATTGTAGTCATAGGCGTTGAAGTACGGATACGCTTGGGTAATTCCTGCAAAGTTTACATTGTATATTCTCGCTTCAGAAACGGAAAGG
This sequence comes from uncultured archaeon, assembly GCA_964433405.1. GTDB lineage: Archaea > Halobacteriota > Archaeoglobi > Archaeoglobales > Archaeoglobaceae > WYZ-LMO2. Next base: position 8,866 of record CAYSRI010000019.1, read on the forward strand.
AGGAGAAGCAGGATTAAAAGGATAATTATTTTCCTGCGCATAACACCACCTAACTCCACGGATACCACATCGAGAGTTTTCTGCCAACTTCACTGGTTGCGTTAAACATCCATTTCACCATCTCAAGCGCTTCCTGGGTTGTCAGATTTCCATAATTTATATTGTAGCAGAACTGACCCGGTTGAATGCAAGTTAAACCGCGATTCCATAAATAAGCCACACCCCAGGCCCCTCTCCAGTCCCCAAACAGCCAGGTGGCGTTCAACGCAACTCTCTGCCAGTAACCAACAAGCCAGCCCTTCCAGGTTGCATTGCCAAGCATGATCTCGTTGTTGACGATTGTTGAGACGTCGTTCAGGAAGTAAAAAAGCCACTTGAGAAAGCCGAAAATATAGTAGATGTCATTTACAACGTAATCCGAAATCGTTGAGTTTATCGCTATTGCTCTGAAAATTTCTGCCATTATGATGAAATTACCCTGAAAGCCATCTATTATATAAACTGTAGACAAATCCAGATTTAGCGGCATGAGTTCACCTCAGGGGAAGTAACCCGGAAAGTACTTCAGCGCATCCGAAACAAGCCTAATCATCTCCGTGGTCATGTTCCAGAAATTCGAAACGAATATGTGGTTTTCCGGTTTTGACAGGCTGTTCACCATAACCTTCAATATGAATGTCGTGGAATTGTTTCCCTCAATATCGCCAATCATCCAGGTGGCATTCTTGGCTGCAATACTAACGACTTCCGAGAATGTATTTTCGAGCGTCGAATTGGTATTTATAATGTCAATGTAACCTCCTCTTCCTGTAAGCATGTTGACAGTCCAATGGACCATGGCTCCTAACTGGTACCAAATCTCCCAGAAGCTCTGGTAGGCTGATCGAGATGCATTTACGGCGGTTTCGTTGTTACCGACAAGCTGCAGCTGAATAAACATGGTTCTCAGCAACCTGAACAGCTCTGCAAGGGCCTGAAGGATCACGTTACCCAGCTCTGCAGCGGTTGGCATGTTAGACCAGCTCCAGGCTCTTTAAAGAATACTTGATGACAGCATTTAGCGCGCGGGTGAAGTTTATGGCAATGTAAGTGGTGTCGTTCTTCTTGCTGGCATTGTTCAGTTCTATATAGGAATTCTTTGCTATGTAGCTCATCCCTCTAGTTCCCGCAATGTTTCCGGTGAAGTTCTCGTAGTTAAGGGAATATGTAACCAGGGTTTTGTTGAATTCCTGTAATACAGTTGCGTTCGTCGCTGTAACACCAACAATGGTGCTAAGAAGCTTTAAAATCCAGGTTAAAACGCATAGCTGGGCGTATATGAAGTTCGGGTGATCTGCGGTCAGGTGCCTTGTGATCGGCTCAAGGAGACCCCAAGTTATAATAAACATTGAATTGATGGGATTGAGGATGCCGTTTGTTACAAACTCGCTAACAGGGGCTATGGGCATTTTAATCACCTCATCGTAACATTAACGGTTGAAAGCAACTTGTATGCGAGCTTGACATTCTCGCTCAGAGATCTCGTGAAGCTAACAGCAAAACTCTCGTTCAACTGCATGGTCATGTTCTTGAGAACTGCGCTCATCCCCCTGCTGCCCTCAGTATCCCCAAAAATGCGGGTGGCATTCATTCCGAGATAGTTTGTTGCGTTTGAGAAATATGCCAACGCGGTTGCATTCTGTCTGGCCCAGTCAATTGCTCCGCCATTCCCTATAAAGGATTTCGAAACCCAGTACCCGAAACTACCGAGAGAGTAGCTCACGTTCCAGATGTCAGCAGGGTTTATAGCCGGATTCGTTAATAGAAGGGAAGAGTTTATCATTAGTTCAAATAGATTGTGAAGCATCTGAACATGCATCACCGCAAGATCAACAGCACTCACCACAGTGCACGAACTATCATTCTAAATAAAAGTTTTTCGACAGATTGCAGCAAAAGATATTTAAAATAATAAATTGCAATTCCTAGCATGACACCCGCAATCATAAGACTGATACGCCCATATGCATGGGCCTGCTTCCTCCTGCCATTCAGCGCTGGAATATGGGTGGGCGGGAGGATAGATCCCATTAGCCTGATCTTTGGAATCCTCTCCTTCTCCTTTTGGATGAGCTTCAGCTTCATCGTTAATGCCATTTATGACAAAGATGTCGACAGGCTGCACGACGGAAGAACGAAGGATCTGGATCTCTCAAAACAGCCCCTTGTCACTGGAGAGATAAGCGAAAGAAAAGCATGGGTACTTGCAATCATATCCCTGATTGCATCCCAGTTATTCGCCTACCTTATAAACATGCAGTTCTTTTCAGCCATGCTTGTGGCGAATCTGATCGGATATCTCTACTCAGCATGGCCGAGATTCAAGGCCTATCCGCTAACCGATGTTATCTGCAACGCTCTTGCAGCGGTTCTAGTTTTCTATGCAGGCGTATCTGCCTGCAATTCCGAGCAGCCCCTTCTTGTTTACATCTCAGCATTCCTTCTCGCCTCAACTTTTTACATTCCCACCGCCGTCTCCGATTATGAGTTTGATAAGAAGGCCGGGCTGAGGAATACACCGATTTTCTTCGGCCCAGAGAGAGTTCTCAGAGCACTGTATCCATTGGGGGTAGTGACAGTCATATCCTGGCTCCTGGTTTTTCTTGAAGCCGAGTCTTTTCAGCTAAAGGCCCTTTCCGGAATCGTAATACCCTATACATCGCTCTTTGTTGGAATTGTAAACAGAAGATGGGACGGCGTGGCCTTAAGGGTTACTCCAAATCTTATACTGGCACCTTTTGCCCTGATATCTATTTTCTTCCTTTTATTCGTAGTCATAAACTCGGTTGCATTTTGAAAGGACCGTCAAAAAGTTTATAAACGATAAAGTTCATCATCATTCGAATGCCACCGATCCTAGAGTTCGCCCAACTCATGGTCTCGCTGATAAACCTGAATCTTGAATTCGCAGCCAATTTGTTGAACCTAACTGTAGAAGCGGCCCGGAATGCAACGCTCATCAGTTCGGGTCAGAATCTCAACTTTTCCAATGTGTGGGGTGTGCTGTACGGTATTCTCGTGACCTCGTCCTTTGGAGCCAATCTGCTCACTCAGAGCTTTTCAATAGCCAGTACAAACACCACAGCTCTAGAAAACGTTGGAAATGCGGTGAACTATTTCGGTAGCAACGTAACTGCAATAATAGGGGACTTCAGTGGCAAGAGCGGTCTTTCATATATACTCAACAACACAACTTACAGGCTGCAGACGAATCAAACCGACAGATGGGCTTTTGGTTGGAATTTTGCTAACCTAACAAAGGCTCTAGCCCGATTTTTATCCGAGCTCGGGGAAGCAGCCAACAGAACTTTTTATTGAAAATTATAACATTAAAACCAACTGTTTCGAAATCTTTAAATAATGTTAATGACATCAGACTTTAATGATTCATGTATTGATGTCTCTTGGAACTCTCCCAATCAGCTTGGGATCGGTTATTCTGGGCGCTCTAGGTTCTGCGGTGTCTGTGGTAGCTGGTTTTGGAGGGGCCCTTATTTTCGCACCCTTGCTTTTTCCAGCCATAACAGCTTCACTTCTTCCGGTAGCAGGTGTCGGGACAGTTCTCAGTCTTTTGGAAGAACATCCAGAACTCGTCGCTATTGGAGCCCTGAGCCTCGGGTTAATCATTGCACTGTTCCTCTTGCTGCGCAACAATCTTAACGGGGCTCGTAACGGAAACGGTTTTGGGAGGATTAACGGGAATGGTTTCAGCAATGGCGGGAGAAACGGCATAAATGGCAAGAACGGACTTAAGAGAAATGGTAACAGAAACGGAGCCCCGAATAGGCAGGTAGGCAAGGCAAATAATGGAGTTGGCAGAAACGGATCTAGAAATGGAAAAACGAAAAAATGAAATTTTCTTTCACAACCCCGCTTTCAGTTTCTCCTTTACCTTTTCGACATCAACTGCTGTGTCCACGCATCCCGCCTTCAGAAGCTGGACAGTTTGAACCTTGAATCCAAGGGGATAGAGCTTCTCCGTTGCTTCGCAGAGTTCCGAAAGGCATGCAACTCCAAGGGTTGCCCTTATCTCCCTGTTCTCCTTCAGGATCTTGTAAACCATGCTCCCGCCGGGAACTACGTAGACGTGTTCGTATCCGAGGCCTTTTGCATACTCGGTTATTTCAGGTACAGGGCAGTTTCCGCAGTTCTTGCATACATAACCCTTTTCAGACAGTTCAGCCTTGCAGGTCTTTGAATTTCGGATGCACTGCGGCAAAAAAACCGCTCTGTTTTTCGCTGGAGTCATTTCCCATTCCCTTCTGCAAGCCCTGTCAACCGTTGCAACATAAAGCTGGTCAACAAGGTTTTGTTCGATTTTCAGGAGGTCAAGAATGGTCTTCAGGGCATTTCTTGTGCTTATATCTGCCCCTTTGCTTAGAATCTTGGCAATCAGTTCATCCATTCGGCATCACCTTTGAATTCGTGGAGTAAAACTGCCACAGATATAAATAATTATTGCTGTTCAAATTTTAAGCGGGCCCGCCGGGAATTGAACCCGGGTCAGGGGCTCCGGAGGCCCCTAGGATTTCCTCTACCCCACGGGCCCTTTTTGTCATAAAATTTTTTGAGACTTTAAAAGCTTAACCCAGAAAGGTAATTCTGGAAAAAAGATGCTCCGGCCGGGATTTGAACCCGGGGCTCAGGCTCGAAAGGCCTGGATGTTTGACCGGGCTACACCACCGGAGCTTTGCAAGCTGGTACCGCGGGACTTAAATCTCTTTCGACTTCTAATTTCGTCTATTTGAACTTTTAAATTTTTCGGAGAAATCTTTAAATTTAGTGACAAGACTTGTTCTATGGCCAAGAAGAAGGAGAAGAAGGAAGAGAAGAAGGAAGAGAAGAAAGAGGAGAAGAAATAAAATTTTGACGGTTTTTTGTTTTTTATAATAGATTTATGTTTTAGCTTTTCTGCGTCATCTGCTGGAGAAAAGGTTTAAATATTATAAAAATCACTTTCTTTATGGCGAAGTGCGGTTCGGGAAAGAAGGCTAAGAAGGAAAAGCAGGCCGAAGCAGGAAAGGCTGCAAAAGAGGAGAAGAAATAGATATGTCTTTTTATATTTTTCTTTATCTTTGTTCCTAGCTGCAACCTCAAGCTTAGGTGAAAAATTTTTACCAAATTCATGAAGAACCGAAAAACTTATAAACTCTTATAATAACAATAATAATGAAGTAAGGGGGTGAGAAAATGGTAAACGAGAAGGGTGTCTCGCCTGTTATAGGCGTGATACTGATGGTAGCAATTACAGTGATACTAGCAGCGGTGATAGCAAGCTATGTCTTCGGAATGGGAGGTACGGTGAAGAGAACATATAGTATCGCAGTTACAGCTTCACAGGTAGGAAATAACGTCATCGTGACCCTTGCAGGTGGTCCTGACGTCCAAAGTTTGACTGGGCTCAATGTAACGTGTAGTAATGCCACGACATCTACTTCTACTACTTTTAAAAGCACTAATGTCGGGGCTACTGTTACTTTAGGATGTGGTTCTCCTGGTGCTGATAGAGTTTT
>CAYSRI010000020.1:0-8977 GCA_964433405.1 uncultured archaeon
GATGTAACAGAGAGATTTTTACTCCAGCAAAAATTGGAGAAAATGAACAGAGCGCTGCAGATTTTGACACAGGTGAACCAACAGATATTCAAGGAAAAAGACGAATACGTCATGCTTCAAAAGATTTGGTTAATTTTAAAAAACCATGGGATTAAATCGTACATTTGGATAAACAAGCAGGATAAACTAGTCGATGCGATTCCAAATGCCTCCGAATGTCAGGCCGTAAAAAATCCAGCGTTCAGATATGAAGTATGTAACTGCGAAAAGTCTAATGGTAAAAGCCTTGTAATTCCTTTAACCCACGAGGACAGGCTTCTTGGGCTTATAGCCTTGTGTTCCGTCGGAGATTTAGACGAAAACGAAATTAAAGTCTTTTTACAGCTTGGAGGAGATATAGGCTTGGGCATTGACCACTACAATGCAAACATAATCACAGAAAATCTGACCCAGTTTGAGTATCTGGCGGATAAATTAAGAAATCCAATTGCCATAGCACTAGGATATCTGGAAATATTAGATGAGGTTGGTGTCGAAAAGGTTCTGAAAGAAGTGAGAAACCAGCTGAACAGGATGATTGAGACAATAGAAGAACTTAGAAAACAGGAAACGATTTCTTTCTTGGTTGCCAAAAGAGTTAAAAAACAAAATTTTGACGAGGAAAAAGGAGAAGCATTAAAACAGTAGAGTATTGATTAGCTAGAGTTAGGGCTTTTTAAACCTGCTTTTGCTACAAATTCACCTTTCAAAATAGGTGCGGCAGAGGTGAGGAGTAAAACTTTATATAGTAAAAATACATTATATAAAAATGAGGTGGTGCTGCAAGCCCAGAATGCCCGTGGAGAGAACATCTTTGTGAAACGGGAAGCTCCTAGTGTAAGCGAGGAGCAATTCACATCATTATAAAAATATTACCCGAGGTGAGAAGATATGGGTGTTATTGGTGAGAAAATGGTTAAAGCCTTAAATCAACAGTTGAACAGGGAGATATACTCGGGCTATCTCTACCTCTCGATGGCCGCGTATTTTGAATCTCAGGGATTAAAGGGCTTTGCAAATTGGATGAGAGTGCAGTGGCAGGAAGAGCTAATGCATGCGATGAAGTTTTTTGACTACATTTTAAGTAGGGGAGGTAGAGTCGAGCTTTTTGCAATCGAAGAACCACCTAAAAACTGGAGTTCTCCTTTGAATGCTTTCGAGTACGGCCTAGAGCACGAAAGAAAAGTTACAAAGCTGATAAATGATCTTGTTGATATTGCAATTGCAGAGAAAGACTATGCAACGTTCAATATGCTGCAGTGGTTTGTTAAGGAGCAGGTTGAAGAAGAGGAAAGCTTCGGCGAGATTGTCGAAAAGCTTAAGATGGCTAAAGAGGACAGTAAATTCCTTCTTATTATCGACAGAGAACTGGGTGAAAGAAAATTTGGGGGTGGAGAATGAATCTTTCTGCTCTTTATAAAATTAGCTACGGGCTCTACGTCGTGACTTCAGTGAAGGAGAACAAGTTTGCAGGCCAGATTGCAAACACCGTTTTTCAGGTAACCTCCGAGCCGCCAAAGATTGCGGTTTGCTTGAACAAAAAGAATGCCACTCACGAATACGTAAGTAGTAGCAGGGTATTTGGAGTTACGGTTCTCGAAAAAGATACGCCTATGCAGTTTATTGGAAACTTCGGGTTCAAGAGCAGCAGAGAAGTAAACAAATTCGAGGACGTGAAATTCAAAATAGGTAAGACAGGGGTCCCACTTGTCCTGGATCATGCCGTGGCAATTCTTGAGGCCCAGGTAAAGGAAGAATGTAGCGTTGGAACACATACAATATTCGTCGGTGAGCTTGTCGACGCAGAACTCGTAAGCGATGCTGAAGTGATGACTTATGCTTACTATCACTTCATTAAGGGCGGAAAGGCTCCCAAAACTGCCACTGTATATCTAAAACAGTAAATCCTTGAAGGATACGATACCTGCTATCAAGAAAGGGTGCTGAAGAGAGTAATTCACTTCAAAGCAGAGGCTTGGCAACAAACTTCTCTATCATTTCCTTTAAACTTTTTCTGGTAAATGGTTTGTTTATTATATCCACAGCACCGGCATTAAGCAATTCACGCCCTCTTGTCCTTGAAAATGCCGTTAAACCTATTATAATTGCCTTGGGGTTTATCTTCAGTATCTCCTTCGTTGCCTCCACACCGTCCATTCCCGGCATGCTTATGTCCATTAGAACTATATCTGGTTTAAAATTTTTATACAGGACAATGGCTTCTTTCCCACTTGACGCTTCAATCACTTCATAATCCTTAAGCATAATTCTTACAATTTCTCGAATATTCGGATCGTCATCCACGATCAAAATTCTTGTTCCCATTGTGAAATTCTTGAACTTTTAGCTAATAAATTTTTTGTCAAATGCTCCCTGAGTAAAAAATTTTTCCAGCTTTAATCTCGCTCTGAAGGACTTCTTCTCCTCTAATATACACTTCCTTGGGAAATACCGCTTTAAATCCTTCATATGGTGTCCATCCACAGAGAGAGTGCAATTTATCCGATTTTATCTCACGAACTTCTTTCAAGTCAAAAACTGCAAAATTCGCAAAATTTCCCGGCTCCAGCCCCCCATAACCAGCAAATCCAAAAAATTTTGCTGGATTTTCAGCAATCTTTTCTACCAGTTCCTTAAAACTTACAATACCCAACTTTGCAAGATAGACAAAAATCGGGTATGTGGTTTCAACTCCCGGAAAACCCGCATAACCCATCTTCTTGTCCTCAATCGTGTGCGGGGCGTGATCAGATGCCAGAATTTGAACTCTTGAAAAATTTTTCAGAAGCCACTCAGAATCGCTCTTATGTCTCAGAGGTGGATTCACATTCACAAGTTCACCAAGTCTACTGTAGTCCTCAACGCTTAGAAGAATGTGATGTGGCGCAACCTCGAAAGTGCCCCTAAAAACCCGCTCAACGGCGTCTTTTGTTGAGAGGTGACAGAAATGGAAATTTCCTATTTTCTCGCACTCCTCGACAGCAACAATTTCAGCCTCTCTACTTCTGAAAAGGAAATTTGGATTTCCTCTCTTCACAAACTTCGGATCCTCTGCATGTACTGTTATCTTTGCATTCACTCTGGAAACGGCTTTAAGAATTTCATAGCTTATCTCCAGCTCTTTTCTGTCATTCTGAAGGAAGACTTCTCCAATTGCAGGCAAAAAGTACTTATTCCGAATTTTTTCGATTATTTCACCCAATCTATCAGCATTGTCCCTGCTCAAGGCTAAATTCAGGGCATAATCTACATAGGTGCACTTTTCGGCTTTCTCCATCCTCTGGAAATAGGATATTTCACTATCAACTAGGGGTCTCGTATTCGGCTGGTCAACAACCAGACATATTCCGCCATGCAAGGCTGAAAGGCTTCCGGTCTCAATAGTCTCTTTGTACTTTTCATCAAAATCCCTAAAGTGGACATGTACATCAATTCCCGCGGGTAAAATTACTCCTTCAACTTTTTTTCCTTTCAAGAGCTTTCCTATTCTCTTAATCCTCCCATTTTCAACTTCGATTCCTGCCTCGATAAATTCGCCATTGTAAAAGATCTTTCCGTATATCATACTCTCTTACTTAAAAGCTCTCTGAACCGCTCAACTGCCATTTTAACTCGATCTCTGTTCCTTCCCGAAAACCTAACAATCACATAACCAAACTTCGGATAAGAACCTATTTCAACGTCTGGAAATTCCTCAACCACCTTGTTTAGCTCTCCAAGAATTTTGTTCTCAAAGCCATCAACTTTCACCTCTTCTTGAGAATACTCGAGCTTCTCGAATCTCTTTAAAATTTTTTCAAAAGTATTCCTCATCTCCGCCGGGACTCCGGGCATCACCGCGATGTTCTCAACTATATACGCCGGAGCCGCACCAACATCGTTCCAGACAATTTCCGCTCCTTCAGGAACCGAAGAGATTTTCCTTACTGCAAACTCGTTATCGCTTTTGCTTTTAAGAAAATTGTAAACGTCCTTGTTGACACAAAGATCTCTTTTCAGGGCCTTAGCTATGCCCTCGTTAGTTACGTCGTCATGAGTTGCTCCTAGCCCGCCAGTTACTATTACAAAATCGTAAAGCTGGGATGCCTTTCTAACTTCATCGGCTATTTCATCCACGTTGTCCGGAATCACTATTATTCTCTTAACCTCGTGACCCATTTCCGTTAGCTTTTTAGCTATGTAGCTCGCATTGGTGTTTACAGTATCTCCCTTGAGCAGTTCATTTCCGACGCTTATTATCGCAATTTTCATAGCTTTTCCCTCTTTAACCTCTGATATATCCTCCCCTGCAATCCATGAAAGGCTGCAAAACCTTCGGAAAGCTTCTGATCTATAGCTCTGGTATCGAAGGACACAAGTTCCTCCGAATACAGCGCATATTCCGAGCCCCTGGCGACTGGCATAACAGAACCTTTATACAGCTTCAGCTTCACCCAGCCAGTCACCCTCTCCTGGGTCTTATCTATAAAGGCGTTAAGAGCCTCGAAAAGGGGATCATTAGTGAGACCGTAGTAAACTAGTTCGGCCCACTCTTCCTCAACGATTTTCTTGAATTTCAGCTCTCTCCTGCTCAGAACCAGCTTCTCCAGATCTCTATGGGCAGTGATCAGAATGGTTGCAGCAGGATGCTCATAGTTCTCCCTTGCTTTCAATCCGAGCACCCTGTCTTCTATCATATCGGTTCTTCCAATTCCATGCTTTCCACCAATTTCATTCAGAAATCTAACAAGCTCAAAAAGCTCTAACTTCTGGTCGTTTACAGCAACTGGAACACCATTTTCGAAACTTATCTTTATAATTTCAGGCCTTTCAGGAGCCTTTTCGGGAGATGTGGTCCACTCGTATATTTCTTCAGGGGGTATAAAGGCCGGATTCTCCAAATTCCCGCCCTCTATACTTCTGCTCCACAAATTCTCATCGACGCTGTAGGGCTTCTCCTTTGTTGCTGGCACTTCAATTCCATGCTGTCTCGCATATTCTATCTCCCACTCCCTCGTAAGGTTCAGTTCTCTCACGGGTGCCACTACCCTGAAATTGTACTGTCTGAAGACGTTCTCGAATCTAAGCTGGTCGTTCCCCTTTCCCGTGCAGCCGTGAGCCACTGCGTCAGCCTTTTCTTTTATCGCAACTTCAACGACTTTTTCCGCGATTATTGGCCTAGCAATCGCGGTTCCCAGCACGTAGCCCTCGTAATCCCCGTTTGCCTTTACCAGTCTTTGAATCGCCTTTGAAAACTCTTTTCTGGCGTCAACAGTATAATGCCTGTCCGCATACCTCTTTCCCCTTTCCTCAGCTCTCTTCAACTCCGATTCGGGAAGTCCGATGTCTACGGTGGCTGTGATTACCTCATCAAAACCATATCTCTCCCTAAGCAGGAAAATGCAAACGGTCGTGTCAAGTCCTCCGGAATAGGCAAGCACAACCTTCATGCTTCTGCCTAGGCGATGGGTTATATAAGCTTGCAACCAAAAATAGAAGGAAAAATTTTTTTACTCGCATATACAAATCCCGGCAATGCAGCCGGTGGTGGAGTTCGCCAAGATGCAAATACTCGGGATGCAAGAGATCATATTGATCATAGTGGTGGTTTTGCTCCTTTTCGGGGCCAGCAAAATACCAGAACTTGCAAGAAATCTTGGTAGAGGCGTTGCAGAATTCAAAAAAGCCCAGAAAGAAGCAGAAATGGAGCTGAGAGAACTCGAAAAAGATCTTAAATCATCCAAGGAAGAAAAAAGGAAAAAGCTGGAGAAAATTGCCAAAGATTTAGGAATAAACCCAGAAGGAAAAAGTGACGAGGAACTTCTCGAGGAAATTAACAAAGCTCTTTCAGAATCCAAAAAGGATTAATTTGGAGTTGCAAACTACACCCTCGCTCAGCAATACTGTATTTTGGGGCTGCGAACCGAATGCTCTTGAAGAGCCTCTCGGTGAGACAGGAAGTTTTTGCAGAGGAGGCATTGTAGTATTTTGTCCGCGTTCCATCTTATCTGCTGTATCCCCTTTTGGAGGGGGCTTGACAGCAAAAGCAAGTTAAATCAGCCAGGGCCCGGATTTGAACCGGGGTCAGCGGATCTGCAGTCCGCCGCATGGCCGCTCTGCCACCCTGGCTTGATGCCTTAACTTCATTAACTTCGAACTTTAAAAAAATTTTGGTTTGTGAGCTGTCTTCCAGAATAAAAAAAGGTTGATCAAAAGACATAAAATTCAAAACCTGCTAAGTCAGATCCAATTCCAGTATTTTTCCTTCCAAAACCTGATCTTCCGAAACCGTTAGGCTTTTCGTAACGTTCCCCGCTCTGAAAATGTATGGGGTTACAGGCCCTGTTCCGTATTTCGAATCATGTGAATATGGTAAAGTGACCTCATATACTCCGTCTATTACGTCGACCTTCTTATAGTACTCGAATGTTCTGCCCTGATTCGTTTTTATTGTTGCATTGACTTCTACGAATTCCGAGTTCGCCTTGCCCTTCACAGTAACGCCCTTCACCCTCTCAAAGATCTTCACGTAACCAGTAGCGTTTAGCTCGACCGTTATTCCTGTTCTGTTCTGATAAAGATTCTTATAGATGAACTTGATCAGCACTTCCTGTGCGGAAAAGCTTGGAGATAATCCATACCTAGCCCTCACGACTGATTCCTGGATTGCTATTTGCAGCGGATCCACTGGACCGTAAGTGCTGTAATAGTAATTCCATTCTCCGCTCGGCTCGCTTTCATAGACCATTCTGTAGTGAGACAGCCCTGAACCATCGAAAATGTGCAATTTTGCCTCCATCGTATTATAGTAAAGCTCACTGGGAGTTATCATCAATACAATCGAACCCGGAGGAATCTGACCCATTGAACCAACCACACCCAAATACCCCTGAGAGTAGAATAAATACCCGTTATAGTATTTTTCTGCCAAAGGCAGATCTCCCTCTGCCCATGTAGCCATAGCGTAGAACTTCCCTGTGGCCATTTCTATGTCGCTTACAACATAGCGCACATTCAGCTCATCGGCAACCCATTCTGCATAGCTTTCTTTGTCTGTAACGAAAAATGGCGCGGCTCCGGGAATTTTGTCGTAGAAGTTACCTATTCCCTGCTGGAAAGGATTCGCAACTGCCATTCTCTTACCTATCGCAAGGATCCAGTGACCGTAATCCCACCAACTGATAACTCCGTATGTCTCAAATGGGTAGCTGTATTTTTCTCCCGGCTTTCCGGGGGGATAAAGCTGGTAGTAGTATTCTTCATATCCGTTGTCAGGAGTGTTGTTTCTCAACCAGACCATGGCGTCAAACCATTGCTTGTTTATACTTCCTCCTCCTTTGCTTTGAATCTCGGCTATGGAGTACGTGGGATATATTAGAATGAATGCCAGAAGGATTGCAATCGTAATCCTGAATTTGCTGACAGTCTTTTTGCCTTTACCGCTCTTATCTCCCGCCAAGAACCTGTAAACATGCATTTTCTCAAAAATCAGATCTAACGCAAAGCCTGCATAAACCGCACAAACCGCAGCAAAGTAGTATGCAAATCTGTTCTGCCCCCAGAGTGCAACAAACAATGCCAGAGCCCAGAGCAGAATTGTGAGATCCTTTAGATCTCTTGCCCGATAAACGCGATAGAACATGAATAGGATTGCAGGGAATGCAAAGAAGAAGGTAATTCCAAAATGCATGAGCGCTGGAGCTAGAGAGAAGGAACCTCCTAAATAGAAGAAGGGATAAACTTCACCGATTGTCAAAGCTCCGCCTCTTGGCTGAAGATATCCGGAAATGGTTCCGACCGTTAATGAGAACTCGGGAAAGATGTAAGAGACCAGAATCAATCCCAAGATTATAAAAATTACAAGCGCTGTTTCCTTTCCGATCTTTGCAAGTATCTCCAGTTTACCAAATTTTGAGTCGAACTGCCAGAGAAAGAGAGTCGAAACTGAATAGAATACAAGCATGCTTAACTGCATTGGCGAATACCATACCGGGCTGCTCGGTGCATTAAAGGAGAATGGCAGATAGGTAAGGATTGCAAACAGGAAGTAAACAATTGTTAGCTTGAAAACGTTTTCTGGAATCCTTATTTTTAAAAGAATTGCAAAAACCAGTGTGGAGAGAATCAGAAGCCCGAAAGCAAAAGCGGCAGCCCAGCTCAGAATGTACAACCCAAAGCTTATCCCACCAAAGACAGCACAGAGGATTCCTTTCCTGTTCCACTCCCCTTTAAGGATAAGTATGAAGAAAGCCAATGAAACGCAGATCCAGAAAACCTCCCAGACATGGTGATCGTTGAACCCGAGCATACTCCTCTGTAAAAATTGGCCCGGTATTATCGAGATTAGCAGCGCCGAAATAAATGCAGCCCTTTCACCGAAAACACTTCTTGTAAGGAAGAAGACTGCAAATATCGTCAATATTCCTCCAAATGCAGGTATAAAAACCAGAACGTTCCTCAAGGCTTCACCACTCGTCGCATTGGCTAGAATCGCAATCACTGCGCTTAAGTAGACTAGGAAGGGGCCAAAATGCGTAAAGGTTCCGAAGGGGTACTGTGTCATCGGATCGAACCAGATCCTCGATGGAAAGTTGTGAATGCAGTTCTCTATCAGCCGGTAGTAGTACCATGGATCGTTCTCATTCAAGAGCACGGTAAAGGTAAAAACGCTATTCCAGGGATTAAGAATCCTCAAATGAAACGCCAAGAGCACTGGGATTAACAATATCAGCAAATACAATCTCCTACCAAGCTTACGCATAACAGTGGATGAACATTCAATTAATAGATTTTGCGGTTATATTTACCGAAAAGTTTATAAACTTCTACACTAACATTAGGTTAGTAATTGGAGGTGAAGGGTATGTGGAGGCTAGATCCGTTTGAGGAGTTGAGAAGAACCTTAGAAAGGCTGAACAGAATGTTTTTGGAGGGTATTGAGCCATTCAGGGAATTTGGA
>CAYSRI010000020.1:8987-14385 GCA_964433405.1 uncultured archaeon
ATTGACGAAGGAGACAAAATTAAAGTAGTAGCAGACCTGCCAGGCTTCGAGAAAGACGAACTTGAAGTGTTCTTTGAGGGAAATGACCTTGTAATCAAAGCCGAAAGCAAAAGAGAGGCAGAAGAAAAGCAGAGAGATTTCATCAGAAAAGAAAGACGATACGGCAGAGTTTACAGAAAAATCGCACTTCCAGAGGGTTTAAAGACAGACTCCGCTAAGGCCAGCTATAGAAACGGAGTCCTGGAAATTATAATACCCAAAGAAATTGGAGAAAAGAAAATCATCCCCCTCGAATGACTTTTTTATCAACCTTTTTATCATTTTTTTGATGGAAAAATTTAAAAATTCAATTAAACATGCGCTATGTGGATGTCGCTATAATCGGTGGCGGAGCAGCGGGAATGTCTGCAGCTTCAAGAATAAAGGCCATTAGACCTGATTGGAACGTTAAAGTGTTTGAAAAGACGAGTTTTGTCAGTCATGCTCCCTGCGGAATCCCTTTCTATATTTCTGGTTTCTTCGAGCATTTTGATGAGCTGTGCACGTATGATCCCAACTATTTCAGAATCGAGAGGGGTATTGACGTTCACACTAACTCAACCGTTATAGAAGTTTCTGAAGGTTCCCTGGTTGTTGAAGAGATGGGCAAAGAGAGAGAATACGGATGGGACAAACTTCTTTTTGCCACTGGAGCTAAACCAAACAGATTAAATGCGCAGAACGAAGATCTAGAAGGTATCATTTATGTAGAAGACATTTTAGCTGCTGAGAGGATAAAAAAACTCGCTCTAAAGTCCGAAAAGATTGTGATTGTGGGATCAGGCTATATAGGAGTGGAGATGGCTGATGCTGTATCCAAACTGGGTAAAAAAATTACCGTTATAGAGATTGCAGAGAGACCTCTGCCAGAATATGATGCTGAAATTGCTGCGATTCTAAAATCGGAAATGGAGAAATACGTAAACTTAAGACTGAGCGAGAGAGTTGTCGGATTCGAGGGAAAAGACAAAGTTGAGAGAGTTGTTACTGATAAATCTGAGTATGAGTGCGATTTTGTGATAGTAGCAATAGGAGTTTCTCCGAACGTAGATCTCGCAAAAAAGATTGTAAAACTTGGAAAAAGCGGAGCTATAAAGACAAACAGAAAATTGGAAACAGATAAAGAAGGTATATATGCTGCTGGAGACTGCGCAGAAACTTTTAACATAGTAACGGACAAGCCTGACTGGATCCATCTTGCTACGCCTGCAAACAAAATGGGATATGTCGCCGGTGTAAACATTGCGGGATTCGAACTTGAGTATCCTGGCGCCGTGAAATGTCAGCTGACAAGCTTCCATGATTTGGAGATCGGCAAAGCTGGACTGAGCGAATATGAGGCAATAAAAGAGGGTTATAAGGTTGTTTCAGCGTTTGTAACAACAAAGTCATCTGCCAAATATTTCCGAGATGGTCTGATCCATATAAAGGTTGTTGCCGATCAAAACGGGAAACTTTTGGGGGTCCAAGCTGTGGGTAATGGTGTTGGAATGAGAATCTACGGTGCAACAGCCCTTCTCTATAAAAGGGCAAATGTAAGGGATCTGTTCTTTACCGATTTTCCCTACTATCCCCCAGTCTCGAGGGTATGGGATCCGCTTGTAGTTGCAGCTCGAAATCTATTCAGAAAATTGGGAATGCCTGATGGTATATGATCGTGAGAATACCCAGCCATATTTGGCAGGATAGGGAGATAGAGCTCAATTTTCCGGATGATTGGGAAGTTAGCGTTTTGAGAATGAAAGGCGATGGCTGCAGAGCTCTGAGCAGAGAAGAAATTCTGCAGGCAATGAGAAATCCAATAGGAACAAAACCCTTGAAAAGGCTAGCAGAGGGCAAAGATTCCGCGGTTATCATATTCGACGATCTCACCAGACCAACAAAGGCAGGTGAGATTGCAGAGCTAATTTTAGAGGAAATAAAGATGAATGAAGTTGTTTTTGTCTGTGCAAACGGTGCGCATGGAACTTTTGACAGAGAAGACTTCGTTGCAAAACTCGGCGAAAGAATAGTAGAAAATTATCCCGTTTTTAATCACAATCCGTATCAGAATCTTGACTACCTGGGAGAAACCTCCTATGGAAATCCGATCGAAATCAATTCTGAAGTCATGAGCCATCCCCTAAAGATTGCAATCGGTTCGATTCTGCCACATCCGCAATTCGGTTTTGGCGGAGGGGCAAAGATCGTACTCCCAGGCGTTGCGGGAATCAGGAGTATAATATACAATCACGGTATTCTCGGAGGATGGGGCTATGCAGAGAAGTTCAGGGAATTGCATCCATCCTGCAGCATGGCATACGGAAGGGTTAACGAGGAGAATATTCAGCGAAAAGATGCTGAGGAAGCTGCAAGAATGGCTAAGCTGGACTTTATCGTAAACGCACTGATAAACACGAAAAGGGATTCCACGCACATTTTCGCTGGCGATGTTGTGGATGCTCAAAGAAAAGGTGTGGAAGTTGCGAGGAACCATTACTCGACCCAAATAGAGTTCGATTTCGACGTTGTTGTAGCAAACGCTTACTCTAAGGCGAACGAGGCAACCATAGCAACTTGGACAACGGTTTGCCTCAAGGAAGGTGGAACTCTAGTGCTTATTAGCAATGCTAGAGGCGGACAGGTCAGCCACTACGTCCATGGAAGGTGGGGGATGCGCAGAAGGGGTGGAACACTTTACCTTCCACCGCCAGAGACTCTTAAGAAGGCCGGAAAGGTAATTCTTTTCTCGGAGTTCCATGAAAAACAACCTGCATTCGAACTCGTGCACGAAAATGCAGTCAAGGTTAAAAGCTGGAACGAAGTGCTGGAAGAGCTCGGAAGAGATAAAAAGAGGGTCGCTGTATTCCCTGACGCTACAATACAGAAGCCCTTCTAATTGAATTACGATAGTGTTAAAAACTGATAACATTCTTTCCTTTATGCGCTCGACAGAGATTTCACCAGAGAAAGATGGAGAACAAGTGGTTGTTGCAGGCTGGGTTCACGAGGTTAGAGACCTTGGAGGGCTAGTTTTCATAGTTCTGAGGGACAGAGAAGGATTCATTCAGATTACTCTACCAAAAAAAGTCGTTGATCCTGAGATTTTCAAGAAAGCAAGGAAAGTCAGCAGAGAAAGCGTTATAATGGTAGAAGGGACAGTTAAAAAAGAGGATAAGGCTCCTAACGGCTTTGAGATAATCCCGAAGAAATTCGAAATTTTAAGCGAAAGTTCAGCACCGCTGCCTTTGGAAGTAACCGAGAAGGTGCCTGCAGAACTAGATACTAGGCTCGACAACAGATTCATGGATCTGAGAAGACCAAAGATTCAGGCCATTTTCAGGATTAAAAGTCAGATTGTTAAGAGCATCAGGGATTTTCTTTATTCTGAAGGTTTCATTGAGGTTCAAACTCCAAAGATTGTCTCCACTGCGACTGAAGGGGGAACAGAGCTGTTTCCTATCAGTTACTTTGAAAAGGAGGCTTTTCTAAACCAAAGCCCACAACTTTACAAACAGATTCTGATGTCTGCGGGTTTTGAGAAAGTCCTCGAAATAGGGCCAATTTTCAGGGCAGAAGAGCACAATACAACAAGACATCTCAACGAAGCAACTTCTGTGGATATAGAGATGAGTTTCACGGATCATGAGGGAGTTATGAAGCTTCTGGAAAGACTTGTAGCAAAGGTCTACGAGGATGTAATCGAAAATTGCGAAAAATTCCTTAATATCCTCGAATTAAAGCTTGAAGTCCCTGAGATACCATTCCCGAGGATAACCTATACTTCAGCGATAGAAATTGCGAGAAAATCTCAGGAAATTCCTTGGGGCGAAGATCTAGATTTGCAGGCTTTAAAGACGATCGGAGCAGAACTAGGAGGCTTTTACTTTATAACAGAATGGCCTACAAAGATAAAACCTTTCTACGTGATGCCTTTTGAAGACGAAAAGATATGCAAGAGCTTTGATCTTATGTATGGCTACATAGAACTTGCAAGCGGTGCACAGAGGGAGCACAGATACCAAAAGCTTGTGGAAAGTATAAAGGCTAAAGGATTGCAGCCCGAGAACTTCGAGTTCTATCTCAAAGCCTTCCAATACGGAATGCCACCGCACGCGGGCTGGGGATTGGGGCTTGAAAGATTCGTAATGGCTATGCTAAATCTGAGCAACATAAGGGAGGCGATGCTTTTCCCAAGAGATCGAACGAGGGTTTCTCCATAACTTCCTCTTTTTACAATTATCGGGTTTTAGTCTTAAATAAGCCAAAGATTTCGCTGACGAGTTTCTGAAGCTGTTCTATTCCATTTTGTTCTAAATCGAAGAAAAATATTTTACGTATTTATTCTATCCCTTAGTAACGCCTAGCGGAACGAGCTTGGCTACCAGTGTCGAGATTCCCGCACGATGCACGACGTCGACGACGTCGTCGCTTATTTTATAGGCCTCTGGCGCTTCTTCTGCCAGTAATCCTTTTTCTGCTGAGCGCACATAAATGCCCTTCTTTTCCAAATTCTGCTTAACAATGCCATCCCTTAGCTTTCTCTTCGCTTCAGCTCTGCTCATAACTCTCCCACTTCCGTGACAGGTGCTTCCAAAGGTTTCCTCCATCGCTTTCTGAGTGCCAACAAGTACGTAGCTAGGGGTCCCCATACTACCCGGAATCAGAACCGGTTGCCCAACATTCCGATACACTGCGGGTACTTCATTTCTCCCGGCTGAAAAAGCTCTAGTGGCACCCTTTCTATGGACGCAAACCTTAACCTTTTTTCCATTTATCTGGTGTTCCTCAAACTTTGCAATGTTATGCGCAACATCGTAAACGACTTCAAGGCCCAGATCATCCTCGCTTAGCTTAAAAACCTTTTTGAAGCTTTCCCTAACCCAGTGGGCTATTATCTGCCTGTTGCACCAAGCAAAGTTGGCACTTGCAGCCATTCCTGCGTAATAATCCTCGCCCTCCTTGCTCTTTATTGGAGCACAGGCAAGCTGCCTATCGGGCAAAGAAATGTTGTATCTCTTCACAGCTCTGTCCAATACCTCCAGAAAATCCGTGCAAACCTGATGTCCAAGACCGCGGCTCCCGCAATGAATCATTACAGTAACCGTGCCCTCCTCAAGTCCAAATACCCTTGCAACTTCGGGATTGTAAACCTTTTCGACGTACTGAACTTCCAAGAAGTGGTTACCGCTACCTAAAGTGCCCAGCTGGGTTCTGCCCCTCTCCCTCGCTCTTTTACTCACTACCTCGGGTCTGGCACCTGGCATCGCTCCGTTTTCTTCGCATCTTTCCAAGTCCTCCTCTGTACCATAGCCGTTCTCAAATGCCCATCTTGCTCCGGAAACAAAAATTTCGTCAAGTTCTCTGTCACTAAGTGTAA
>CAYSRI010000021.1:0-10226 GCA_964433405.1 uncultured archaeon
CTACACACTCAGAATCTGGGCTCTATGGCAAGAAAACCAGCGAGGATGTGGAGGAGAATTAAGAGACCGTATACAAGGACGGAATACATAGATGGTGCACCGGGAACAAGGGTTAAGATGTTTGACATGGGTAATCTCCAGGCTGATTTTCCTGTAATGCTCACTCTCATTGCCAAGGATGCGGTTCAGATAAGGGACAATGCCTTGGAAGCGGCAAGGGTTATTGCAAACAAATACATAGCGAAATATGCGGGCTCTAACAACTACAAGCTGAAGGTACGAGTATTTCCACACCATGTCCTTAGGGAGCACAAGATGGCGGTTGGAGCAGGAGCAGACAGAGTCTCCCAGGGCATGAGGGCAGCCTATGGTCGTCCAGTTGGCAGGGCAGCGCAGGTGAGACCAGGGACAAAGATAATGTCGATTTGGGTTAAGCCGGAACACTTTGATTTTGCGAAGGAGGCCTTCAGAAGGGCTTCAATGAAACTGCCCACAGACACGAAAGTCATAGTTGAAAAGGGAGCGGAACTGCTAAAAGGCAAAATATAATTTTTTGTGCCTGTTAATTAAGTTTTTTAACTTACATTTCTGCTAAGCTCCTTGCGTAAGCGAGGGGGCGGTTCATAGCCTTCTAAGGCAAAGCTTTTCAAACTTCGGTCCCCTTTTTTATCATGGATATTCTCTTCACCCTCGATGTTGGATCGACTACCCAAGACTTTGTACTTTTTGCTGAGAAAAATCTCAGAAATTGTCCGAAAGCAGTTCTTCCCTCCCCTACGAGGATTTTAGCAAGCAAAATTGAGAAAGTCAATGGAGATGTTTTTCTATACGGCTACACGATGGGAGGAGGGGCTAGCACGAGAGCGGTCAAAAAACACATTGAGAGAGGTTTCAAGGTCTTCGCGACCAAAAGATCTGCGCTCACATTTGCGGACAATCTTGAAAGGGTTAAGGAAATGGGTGTGATTATTACCGAAAACTCGGATGCCTTCAAGATTAGAACCGCGGATGTGGATTTCGAGTTTTTTTCAAACCTCATCGAAAGTATATGCTACCCCCAACCCCAGTATTATGCGATAGCAGTTCAAGATCACGGTTTCTCTCCTCAGGAAAGCAACAGGATTTTCAGATTCAAAATGTTCAGGAGAATTATAGAGAGAGAAAAATACCTTGAAAGGCTACTCTTCAGCGAAAAAGAGATACCGATTGAATTCAACAGGATGTTCGACGCGATGAAATCTGTTAAAGATTTCTGCGAAGCAGACGTATTCGTAACTGACACGTCTTTTGCAGCAATTTCAGGGATTGCAAATTCTTCTAAGCTTCCGGCTCTGCTAATAAATTTTGGCAATTCCCATACGACAGCCGCAGTTGTTGACAAAGACTGGGAAATCAAGTCCATAGTTGAGCACCATACAACTGTTCTTAGGGAAAAAGGGAGAGAATACATTTTATGGTTCTTTGAGAAGTTTCTAAGGGGAGAGATTAGCAATGAGTACGTTCTTTCAGATAACGGCCACGGATGTTACATCAGAGAGGTGATTGACGTGAAAAGTGTGTTCTCTACTGGTCCCAATGCAGGGTTTGGTGGGTACGAGGAGGTTAAGGGGGACCCGATGATTATTGGGAATTTGGGGATGGCATCGATGCTCTTGAGACGCGGCATCCTCGACCTTCCGCTTACTGACACTCTTCGCGACCAGATCTAGCAGATTCCACTTTTTGAAGTCTAATCTAGCAAATAAATCAAACCTCAGACGCAGAAGATGCCACCGCATTTAATGCTACTTTCTTGTAGAAAGTATTCAGTTAGCAAATTTTAAATATTATCAAAATTCAGAAAAATCATGCGGAAAATTGGACTTATTCCGCTGGTCTTTCTGATTTTGCTGACATATGTGTCTGGTGTCTATCTAAACATGCTGGCTCCGTTCAGTGGAACTATTTGGGTTTTAGATGGCAAAAAGGAGTTGAATAACCCCTATGGAAAGGTTGAAGTCTATTACGACGAGTACGGTGTTCCCCACTTTGTGGCCAGCGACGAGAAGGCTCTTGCATTTGCTGTCGGTTACATTCAGGCTAAGGATAGGCTGTTTCAGATGGATCTGCACAGAAGAATAATGAAGGGGGAGCTGAGTGAGGTTTTTGGCGAGGATTTCTACGAATCCGACGTCTTTTACAAGAAGATGGACTTTCTAAAGGCGGCAGAAGTTACTTGGGAGGGTTTAAAAGACACGCATATTGGAGAACTCTTGGAAGCGTACAGCGAGGGGGTAAATTACTACATTGATTCTGAAAAGCTTTCGATGGAATTTCAGCTTGCAGGTTACAGGCCAGAAAAGTGGAAGCCCGTTGATACATTGCTTATAGCCAAGGAAATAGCTTGGGGGCTCACAGGTGATTTCTGGGATCTTAAAAGGGCTTTAATTGTGGAAAAACTTGGAGAAAAGGCCCTTGAGCTTTATCCTGGTTCTTTGGGTCACAACTACACAACCTTCAGACCACTGGGACTCAACAAATCTTTTTTAGACTGGCTGTCAAATTTTGAGGCTGAGAAAGGTTTTGGTTCAAATAATTGGGTTGTCTCAGGCAAGTTTACAGAGAGTGGAAAGCCTATGCTGGCCAATGACCCCCACCTGCTGCTCACGGCTCCGCCTGTGTGGTACGAGATGCACATAAATCTAAATGGTATGAACGTTCGTGGAGTTACTTTTCCTGGCATCGGCATGATTATAATCGGTAAGAACGACTTTTTGACTTGGGGATTCACGAATGTTGGCGCAGATGTAATTGATTTCTATTACTACGTATGGGATGGCGGCAAGTACCTTTACAGGGGACAGTGGCTAGAACCTGAAAAGGAGATAAAGAAAATAAGGGTTAAGACGGCAGAGGGATTTGATGAAAGGGAGGTTTTGGTTGAAAAAACCATTCATGGTGCTTTAATCGATAAAGATGGTTTCAGGGTAGCAGTGGCTTGGACCGGATTTACGAACACAACGGAGGCCCTAGCTCTTTACAAGTACAACTATGCAAGAAATATTGAGGAATTCATTGAAGGTTTGAAGTTGTTCTGCGTTCCGGCCCAGAATGTGGTTTACGCGGATGTTTATGGCAACACAATGTATTATCCAGCAGGGAAATATCCGATCAGAATTGTTGACGGTATAGAAGTTGCTGGGAATGTCTTATTCAACGGTTCAGCTGGTGAGGGAGAATGGAGGGGATTCAAGGCGTTTGGCTTCTCTACCTGGGAGGGATTTATTCCATTCGAGGAGATACCCCATGCGATCAACCCGGATTACATCGGCACAGCTAATCAGGAACTGGGATATGGAAAGCACTATCTTGGGGATTCCATGTACTTTTTGGATCCCTATAGGGGGATGAGAATTTACGAGATGCTTGAAGAGCTCATTGCTAATAAGAAGCTCACAGTGGGGGATTTCATGATGATGCAAAGGGATACAAAGTCCAAGGTGGCGGAATTCTTCTTGCCTTTTTTATTCGAAGTCTATCCGAGAATGGACGAAAAGATGAAAGGTTATGCAGACAAGCTCAAGAAGTGGGATCTCAGGATGGAGAAGGAATCAGAGGGAGCATTGATATTTTCGATATGGCTGGATCATTTCATTAGGGAGACCTTCGATGAGTTCTATTCTGCTGGGCTAGATCCGGAATATCTCCCAAGACTTTACGTTCTTCAAAATTTACAGCCTGAAAGCCAGTGGTTCGACGACAAAAGAACTCCGGAAGTTGAAAACAGATCGGATATAGCTTTTAGGGCTTTCAAACTTACTATAGAAGAAATAGAAAAGAAAGGATACAAAAAATACGGGGACTTCAACAGGCTGAATATTCAGCATCCGTTTAGCAAGGTCGTGGGATTTTTCAATTACCCAGAAATCCCGATGAGCGGGGATGAATGGACTGTTTTTAACTTCCATCGCAGCGTCAATTACAGTGGGAGTGTTTATCAGGCTGGTAGTAGCTGGAGAATGATTGTTAGCTTTGGTGATGACTACTGCGTGATTCCAGGTGGAAATTCTGGAAACTTCCTTTCTAGGAACTATGACGATCAACTGGTACTATGGGCTGAAGGAAAGTACAAGAAATACGACTTCAAATTGGGAGGTGATAGATTTGTCTTCGGCTAAATACGCTTTGCTTGGATTGGCGGCAATCTCTTCGTTCTTCCACTGGGCCGGTATTGCAATAACTGGAGCGATAATTGGATTTATTTCCGGAAGCTATAAGAAGGCCATATTTTACGCTTTTTTATTCGCACTAACGCTATGGCTGGTTTTTCTGGGATATCTGGCAGCTATGGGAGTTGCAGAGAAAGCTCTAAGTTTTCCCCTGACTTACGTCAGTCTAGTCCTTTCTTCAGCCATTGCAGTTGTTTCAAGCACACTTAGAGCATTAAAATAAATATATTTTATTTTAACGTCTTTTGCAGCAATTTCAGGGATTGCAAATTCTTCTAAGCTTCCGGCTCTGCTAATAAATTTTGGCAATTCCCATACGACAGCCGCAGTTGTTGACAAAGACTGGGAAATCAAGTCCATAGTTGAGCACCATACAACTGTTCTTAGGGAAAAAGGGAGAGAATACATTTTATGGTTCTTTGAGAAGTTTCTAAGGGGAGAGATTAGCAATGAGTACGTTCTTTCAGATAACGGCCACGGATGTTACATCAGAGAGGTGATTGACGTGAAAAGTGTGTTCTCTACTGGTCCCAATGCAGGGTTTGGTGGGTACGAGGAGGTTAAGGGGGACCCGATGATTATTGGGAATTTGGGGATGGCATCGATGCTCTTGAGACGCGGCATCCTCGACCTTCCGCTTACTGACACTCTTCGCGACCAGATCTAGCAGATTCCACTTTTTGAAGTCTAATCTAGCAAATAAATCAAACCTCAGACGCAGAAGATGCCACCGCATTTAATGCTACTTTCTTGTAGAAAGTATTCAGTTAGCAAATTTTAAATATTATCAAAATTCAGAAAAATCATGCGGAAAATTGGACTTATTCCGCTGGTCTTTCTGATTTTGCTGACATATGTGTCTGGTGTCTATCTAAACATGCTGGCTCCGTTCAGTGGAACTATTTGGGTTTTAGATGGCAAAAAGGAGTTGAATAACCCCTATGGAAAGGTTGAAGTCTATTACGACGAGTACGGTGTTCCCCACTTTGTGGCCAGCGACGAGAAGGCTCTTGCATTTGCTGTCGGTTACATTCAGGCTAAGGATAGGCTGTTTCAGATGGATCTGCACAGAAGAATAATGAAGGGGGAGCTGAGTGAGGTTTTTGGCGAGGATTTCTACGAATCCGACGTCTTTTACAAGAAGATGGACTTTCTAAAGGCGGCAGAAGTTACTTGGGAGGGTTTAAAAGACACGCATATTGGAGAACTCTTGGAAGCGTACAGCGAGGGGGTAAATTACTACATTGATTCTGAAAAGCTTTCGATGGAATTTCAGCTTGCAGGTTACAGGCCAGAAAAGTGGAAGCCCGTTGATACATTGCTTATAGCCAAGGAAATAGCTTGGGGGCTCACAGGTGATTTCTGGGATCTTAAAAGGGCTTTAATTGTGGAAAAACTTGGAGAAAAGGCCCTTGAGCTTTATCCTGGTTCTTTGGGTCACAACTACACAACCTTCAGACCACTGGGACTCAACAAATCTTTTTTAGACTGGCTGTCAAATTTTGAGGCTGAGAAAGGTTTTGGTTCAAATAATTGGGTTGTCTCAGGCAAGTTTACAGAGAGTGGAAAGCCTATGCTGGCCAATGACCCCCACCTGCTGCTCACGGCTCCGCCTGTGTGGTACGAGATGCACATAAATCTAAATGGTATGAACGTTCGTGGAGTTACTTTTCCTGGCATCGGCATGATTATAATCGGTAAGAACGACTTTTTGACTTGGGGATTCACGAATGTTGGCGCAGATGTAATTGATTTCTATTACTACGTATGGGATGGCGGCAAGTACCTTTACAGGGGACAGTGGCTAGAACCTGAAAAGGAGATAAAGAAAATAAGGGTTAAGACGGCAGAGGGATTTGATGAAAGGGAGGTTTTGGTTGAAAAAACCATTCATGGTGCTTTAATCGATAAAGATGGTTTCAGGGTAGCAGTGGCTTGGACCGGATTTACGAACACAACGGAGGCCCTAGCTCTTTACAAGTACAACTATGCAAGAAATATTGAGGAATTCATTGAAGGTTTGAAGTTGTTCTGCGTTCCGGCCCAGAATGTGGTTTACGCGGATGTTTATGGCAACACAATGTATTATCCAGCAGGGAAATATCCGATCAGAATTGTTGACGGTATAGAAGTTGCTGGGAATGTCTTATTCAACGGTTCAGCTGGTGAGGGAGAATGGAGGGGATTCAAGGCGTTTGGCTTCTCTACCTGGGAGGGATTTATTCCATTCGAGGAGATACCCCATGCGATCAACCCGGATTACATCGGCACAGCTAATCAGGAACTGGGATATGGAAAGCACTATCTTGGGGATTCCATGTACTTTTTGGATCCCTATAGGGGGATGAGAATTTACGAGATGCTTGAAGAGCTCATTGCTAATAAGAAGCTCACAGTGGGGGATTTCATGATGATGCAAAGGGATACAAAGTCCAAGGTGGCGGAATTCTTCTTGCCTTTTTTATTCGAAGTCTATCCGAGAATGGACGAAAAGATGAAAGGTTATGCAGACAAGCTCAAGAAGTGGGATCTCAGGATGGAGAAGGAATCAGAGGGAGCATTGATATTTTCGATATGGCTGGATCATTTCATTAGGGAGACCTTCGATGAGTTCTATTCTGCTGGGCTAGATCCGGAATATCTCCCAAGACTTTACGTTCTTCAAAATTTACAGCCTGAAAGCCAGTGGTTCGACGACAAAAGAACTCCGGAAGTTGAAAACAGATCGGATATAGCTTTTAGGGCTTTCAAACTTACTATAGAAGAAATAGAAAAGAAAGGATACAAAAAATACGGGGACTTCAACAGGCTGAATATTCAGCATCCGTTTAGCAAGGTCGTGGGATTTTTCAATTACCCAGAAATCCCGATGAGCGGGGATGAATGGACTGTTTTTAACTTCCATCGCAGCGTCAATTACAGTGGGAGTGTTTATCAGGCTGGTAGTAGCTGGAGAATGATTGTTAGCTTTGGTGATGACTACTGCGTGATTCCAGGTGGAAATTCTGGAAACTTCCTTTCTAGGAACTATGACGATCAACTGGTACTATGGGCTGAAGGAAAGTACAAGAAATACGACTTCAAATTGGGAGGTGATAGATTTGTCTTCGGCTAAATACGCTTTGCTTGGATTGGCGGCAATCTCTTCGTTCTTCCACTGGGCCGGTATTGCAATAACTGGAGCGATAATTGGATTTATTTCCGGAAGCTATAAGAAGGCCATATTTTACGCTTTTTTATTCGCACTAACGCTATGGCTGGTTTTTCTGGGATATCTGGCAGCTATGGGAGTTGCAGAGAAAGCTCTAAGTTTTCCCCTGACTTACGTCAGTCTAGTCCTTTCTTCAGCCATTGCAGTTGTTTCAAGCACACTTAGAGCATTAAAATAAATATATTTTATTTTAATTCTTTTAAAAATTTCTCTATTTCGCTGTTCACTTCTGCTGGTCTTTCCAGTTGTACGCAGTGCCCGGCTCCGGGAATAACAACGAGTTTTGAGCCCCTTATAAGCTTGTTCAGTTCTTTAGATTTCTCAACAGGCAGTAGAGCATCCTTCTCACCAACTATGAGCAGCGTTGGTTTCTCGATTCTCTTTGCAGTGTCTCTTAGATCGATTTTGGTCAAAGTCTTGTAGCCGTTCATGGCAGAATAGCGGGGAGTGTTTTCGATAACTTGCCTGAAAGCCCACTCCTTCAACTCGACAGCATTCTTGGCGAAGGATAGGTTTTCAACGAGTCTAACGGCGCCTTTGTAATTCATCGCAGACATCAATTTTGAAATTGGAAAGAGAAGCTTATGAATCGTCCTAATTCTAGCTCCCCCTCCTATCAAAACTAGTGCTTTGACCTTTTCTGAATGTTCGGCACAGTATTTCATAGAGATCATCGTACCGAAAGAATGTCCTATGAGAACGAAATTGCTGAGCTTGAGCGAACTCACAACAGCTTCTAAGTCGGAGACAAATTTCTCAAGACGATAGTATTCGTATTTCTTCGGTTTATCAGATTTTCCATGCCCGCGATTATCTATGAAGAGCATAGTAGTTTTGCCGGAGAAGTGGGTTCTCTGCTCCTTCCAGAAGTTCATGTTTGCGGTCCATCCGTGAATAAAAACCAAGGCAGGCACGCTTCCAGCTTCGAACTCGTAGTAAATTTTCAATCCTTCGTTTTCAATAAACGGCATGCAAAAAGTTAAAGATTATTTTTAAAAATTTTTCTTCCGTCTCCAAACTTTTTTATCTATTGAGCGAAAATCTAGATTTGTGAAACAGATGAGTTCTTTCGATATCAGAGCTTGCGTAAAGGAGCTGCAAAAGCTAGTCGGTGGTAAAGTTGAGAAGATCTACCATTATCCACCAGACGAAATTAGGATCAGAATCTATGCAGGAGAAAAATACGATCTGGTGATCGAAGCTGGCAAGAGAATTCATCTGACAAGGTTTCCGAAGGAGAGTCCTAAATTTCCAACTCCATTCGCAATGCTTCTTCGGAAACACCTTGAAGGAGCCAGAATTAAGGCTATAGAGCAGAAGGATTTTGACAGAATTGTCGAAATTCATTTCGAGAGAGAAAAGAGCAAAAAAATCGTTGCAGAACTTTTTTCAAAGGGGAATATAATCCTAATGGAGGAAGACAGGATTATTATGCCTTTAAAGGAAATCAGAAGGCAGAGTTCGGAGAAAAAGCCTGATGAGGGTAAGGATATTGTGAGATATCTTGCAACTTCTGGATTCGGGGGGTTGTATGCGGAGGAGTTATGTCTCAGAACGGGATTGGACAGAAACAAGAAGTATTCAGAGCTTACTGAGGAAGAAAAGAAGACACTCGAGAGAGAGATCGAGAAGCTGAAGAATTTTGAGATCAAACCTCAAATCGTGCTCAGAGAGGGCCAATACTTCGACGTTGTGCCTATGGATCTGCTTTACTATCAGGATCTTGAAAAGAAGCTTTTTGAGAGCTTCAACGAGGCTCTAGATGATTTTTATTCAAGAATAGCAATTGAAGGCTCTGAGAAACATGAAGAGCTTGAGAAGCTGAAAAGCAGGCTAAAAATTCAGGAGGAAACACTTGAAGATTATTTGAAAAAAATTGAAGAAAACAGGGAGATTGCAGAGCTAATTTATGCTAGTTACTCTAAGATTGAGGAGATAATAGAGAAGCTGAAAAAGAACGAGGCTATTGAGGATGTTTTGAAATTTGACAGAGAAAAAAAGGTCGCTCTAATTCGAATTTCCGGCAAGGAGTTTGAAATTGATGTGAACAGGAGTGTTTACGGGAATGCTGAGCTATACTACGAGAAAGCAAAAAGTTTTAAGGAAAAGCTAGAAGGTCTGAAGGCTGCGATAGAGAAGACTAAGGAAGAAATGAGGAAAGCTGAGCAGAAAGGAGAAAAGATCGGTTTCAGCGTTCGAAGGAAAAGGGAATGGTTTGAGGATTACAGATGGTTCGTAACTTCAGATGGCTTCATCGCGATAGGCGGTAGAAACGCGAAAATGAATGCGGAAATAGTTTCAAAAAGGCTGGAACCTAGAGATCTCTTTTTCCATACTCGAACACCCGGAGCACCAGTAGTGGTGCTTAAAAAAGGTCAGGAAGCACCTGAAACCAGCATTGTAGAGACAGCAGAATTTGCAGCGATTTATTCTGCTCTATGGAAAGAAGGAAAGCACTCAGGGGAAGTTTATTACGTCAAACCGGAACAAGTACAGAGATCGGCCAAAGCAGGAGAGTATCTGCCAAAGGGGAGTTTCTACATCGTTGGAGAGAGGAATTATTTGACCGTGGAGCTTAGGTGTGCGGTTGGGGTAGAACTTGAAAAAATGCGCGTAATTGGCGGACCTGTTAGTGCCGTGAAGAAGCACGCGGACTATTATGTCGAACTTGAAATCGGTGACAGGAGACCTGAAGAGCTTAGCGTTGAAATTGCGAAATTGTTGGCAGAAAAGGCCGGAGAAAATGCATACCTCGTGAAGGCAATAGCCAAGCCGGAGGAGATAGCAAAGTTTTTGCCACCCGGAAA
>CAYSRI010000021.1:10236-11282 GCA_964433405.1 uncultured archaeon
TTGAGAGAGGTATCCCGAAATATTTAAGGATAAACACGTTGAAGATCTCTGAGTTTGAACTTTTAAAAAGACTCGAAAAACGGGGATTCAGACTTAAAAAAACTGAGGTTCCTTACTGCTACGAGGTGGTTGAGGAAAAGTACTCTATAGGTGCAACACCCGAGTATTTGATGGGCTACTACTACATAATGGACAAAAGCTCGTGCATTCCTCCGCTCGTACTTCAGCCGGAGCCCGACGAAATTGTGGTCGATCTCTCAGCCTCTCCAGGCGGTAAAACGACTTTTTTGGCCATGCTGATGGGAAACAAAGGCGTGATTTTAGCTGTAGAGCCGCAAAAGGAGCGACTTCAGGCCTTAATCGATAATGTGAACAGAATGGGGGCTATGAACGTGGCAATTCTCAACATGGATGGGAGAGAATTTCCAAAACTTGGAGTAAAGGCCGACAAAATTCTTCTGGATGCTCCGTGCAGCGGGGAGGGAATAATTTTCAAGGACGAATCTAGAAAACGGAATAGGGGCATTAAAGATATTCATTTCTGTTCTTCACTTCAGAGAGAGCTAATACTCAGTGCTTTCGACTCCTTGAAGCCTGAAGGAGTTCTGGTTTACTCCACGTGCTCTCTGGCTCCTGAGGAAAACGAATTTGTCATCGATTACCTTTTAGAAAGGAGAAGGGCCGAGCTTCTGAACATTGAATACGGTGAAAGGGCCCTCAATTTGACTAAAAGGGATTTGAGCAAAGCAAGAAGATTTTACCCTCACATTCACAAATGTGCTGGCTTTTTTGTTGCGAAGATCATTAAGCTTTCTTGACCTTTTCCCTCAGTTCTCTGAGTAAAGGATCGATCATAAGCTTTGAAAACTCCACCATTCCCTCGCTTTCGCCAACTATGCCTATGGAAACGTGGTCGATAAAGATCGCGAAGAATTTCTCACCATCAAAGATGAGAAGGCCGTGAGAGACGTCTCTTACTACCTTTTCACCCTTGTATTCAAGCTTGTATGCTTCTGCCTTGAGATCATCAGGATTTTCCGAAATCA
>CAYSRI010000021.1:11292-14313 GCA_964433405.1 uncultured archaeon
TTTGCAATTGGCTTTGGACAGAATCTCCTTTATTTCTGGCTTCATGTAGGATATCAGTGCAATTATTTCCTTCTTGGAGGATAAAACGAGTTCTTCGAGCTTCTCAAGTACAGATTTTCCGCGGTAAAGCTTTACGATCTCTATTTCCTCTGTTCTAAGTTTCGATATTTCATCGCGTAGGACTTCGAGGTTCTCTGCAGTCTTTTTTGAGATCATCGAGATCATCTCCTCATTGCTGATGGCCCTAAACCTCACTGGCTTTCCGAACTCCTCTACGAAACCCTTGGCTTTAAGGCTGTTCATAACATCGTACACGGAAGTTCTCGGTATTCCGCTGAGCTCTGCCAACTCTCTTGCGCTCAAAACACCCTTTGATATCAGTGTTGCTAGAGCCTTTGCCTCATAATCGCTAAGCCCGAAGGACTTCAGCACTTCCACGATCCGCATCTTGAAGCACTTCATACGCAAAATTTAAATATCTTTCGTTTCGAAAGCTACGACAGGTGAAAAGATGAGAGCCGCTGTAGTCATTCTGCTTCTTTTGTTGATATCATTCCCAGTATGTGCCATAAAGTACGAGAGAGAACCTACTGTTGAGATCTTGAGCCTAAGCTACTTGGACATCCAGAAGGGAATAACGAGTCCAATAAATTCGAATTATCTGGGAAAGGGAGAAAAAATGCTGGTTGTGACAATCTACAATCCAGCCGTGATAGAGGAAGTCAGATATGATAGCATTCCGGAGGCAAGTTTTTTCAATTCTCGTCAGGATTTGCTTTTCACAGCATATAACATCGAGGCAGAGCTGATAGGAAACGATGATGTTAAGGTTAAGACTGGAAAAATCTCAATTCCTGCTTTGCCGGCTTTAACTCAGCAGGTTCCTTTGTACTTTCTCATTGAGGTTATCGGAAACAATGATACGGAGCTGAAGCTTAAGATAAAGTACGAGAGAATTGAAAGGCTCAAGAGCCTTGACCCTTACACCAATGTTACAAGCGGGGAGTGGACACAAACGGTCACATTAGTTGGAACGCCAAACCCGACGCCCAATCCACCCAATTGGGTGCAAATTCAAAACATGACCACGATTAAATACTATAGTGCAAGCAATTACGAGCTTGAGTATGTTACAGAAACAAAGGAGATCCCGATAAAGCTATACGTTGAGGATAAGGACGTTCTGCTCGAAGTTAAAGAAGTAAAGGCCGACCAATTGATTGCAAGCGGAAAGGGCAGCATTGAGCTCACGATAAAGAACGTTGGTAAGAAGACTGCCAGAAGTGCCTATGCAACGATCGAGCTGCCGAAATCGCAGCAGAGTGCGACACAGAGCGCTGCTCTTCCGACTTCAATGCTGCCATTCATGATGACCTCAAGTATCTCTGCTTCTGCAACAACTTCCTCTGCATCCCAGCCAGCTTATTTCATCGGAGATCTCAAGCCTGGAGAAACCGCTAAAGTGAGCTTCTATGTCACAGTTGATGTCTCGAAGGGAGGAGTATATCCCGCAAAGCTCAAGCTCGTTTATTTGGACGATTACGGAAATCTGAAGGAAAGCGATCCCGTGTCCTTTGGTATTTCTGTGCTATCGAAGCCAGAGATCAGCGTGAAGGCTGTGGATAGTAGGCTGTATGTAAACTCCAAGGGAGATCTAATCGTCAGGATGACCTCAAACCTCGACTTAAAAAGCGCTTCTGCAAAAATCTCCGTCAATTCTCCACTTTCAGCGCTGAGCAGCGAATGCTACATTGGAGATGTTAAAGCGGGAGATGAATTCTTGGCCTTCTTCAAGCTCCGCGCTTCGAGTGAGGCTAAGGCCGGAAAGTATCCAGCAGATCTTTACATAAAATTCAAGGCAGGAGATGATTTCGTTGAAACTGATGCAATAAAAATAGGGGTTGAAGTTTTCCCTGAGATAGAATTCGAAGTTATAGGCACACCGGAAATAAGGGCAGGGGAAGATAAAGTAGTAACATTCGCAATTAGGAATGCGGGAGATTCTGAAGTGAAAGATGCAACGGCGAGGCTTGTGATAGTCTCTCCATTCACCTCTTCCGACGACACAGCTTACATAGGCAATCTAAAACCCGGAGAGATTGCAAATGCTAGCTTCAAACTTTCTGTCGATCGGGATGCAACTCCAAAGCTTTACGCTCTTAACCTTGAGGTAAAGTACAGGGCCGAGAATGGAGACTGGGTGATAAGCGCACCAGCAAAGGCAGTAATAAACGTGAAGTCATATGAGGTTAACTACACGCTATACGTTGTAATTGCAATCCTAATAATTGCAGGAGCAGTTTATTACCTGAGAAGGAGAAGATGAAGCTTCTCCGAATAGTCTCAGAGAAACCAGGACTCGTATTTATTTTTGTAACTGTAATCATACTTCTATCCGCTTACTCCGCGATGAACGTAGAAATGTCTTCAGGAACTGAGAACTTCTTCAGCAAAGACAACAAGGTTTACCAGCAGTATAAGCTCTATGAGAAGAACTTCGCGCGTGCAACTGGAGCCGTATTTCTTTTTATCAAGGGCGACGATGTTGTGAACTATGAGGCATATGATTTCATGCTTGCAATGGGCGAAGAGCTGAAGAAAATTGAGGGTGTGAAAAGCGTAATTTCCCCGGCCTCGATACTCAGAGAGCAATTCGGATTTCTCCCCACTGACGAGAAATTTTTGAAGGATGTAACAGAGACCTACTTTTCCGATCTAGTGCCAAAGCGAACGCTTGCAATGGTGATGGTTCAGCTTGAGCCCTTGGATTCAAAGAGGCAAGAAGAGGTTGCAAAGAACATAGAGAAAAGCTTAGAGAACATCAAAATCCCTCCGGGCTACAAGGTTGAAATAACGGGTTCTCCCGTTCTGGGATATCAGATAAAGGGAGAAATCCTAAAGAGTCTAGGCGTTACAATGATGGCTTCAGTTGTTTTGATGATTCTTTTCCTTTTTGTAACCTTCAGCGGAGTTACAAGGCGCAAGTGGACAGCTTTTCTACCCTTGGTTATTTCCGTTTCC
>CAYSRI010000022.1:0-13984 GCA_964433405.1 uncultured archaeon
AGAGGCAAGAACAAGTAGATCGGGATTACTGAATGCAATAATTACTGCAACGGAGGCCAAAAGCAAAGCTTTGTTTGAGCTCGGTTACAGCTTCACGGGGACGAACACAGATGCGGTAGTAGTTCTCAGCACGATGAAGGGTAGGTTCGAGAGATTTACTGGTCCTGCGACAAACCTAGGACAAGAAATCTGGAAATGTGTCTCACTTGGTGTTAAAGATAGCCTCAATAAAGCAGATTAATTTTTTTAGATGCAAGTTCATATCCTAGGGTGATCCTGATCAAACTTTCGAACCAATCAGAGCTCATAAGTTCCCTAAGCCTACAAACAAGTTCAGAAATTCTGTCATACGGTGCAAAACATTCATAGAGTTCCTATGTTAGATGAATGAATTTAAGACCGTATTTTTTGGCATAATATCGCAGCAAGATGCCTGCATCAAAATTCGATGTCGAAATTTGCTTTGCAACCTCCCCATGTGTGTAGAACATTCAGGAGGTACGAGACAAGTTCTCAGTCTTTAAACCCAATTTTTTGAATATTCCAGAATAATACGCTCGAAGTATATTCTGGTTCCCGATCCTATGTTCCTGTTAGCAATTCTAAGTTCACCTTTAAGTATTTTCGTGATTATCTCATCCGAAGATACAAAATCGAGATCTCTCTTGGAGGCAAGAACTAACTCCCTTTTAAAAGCCCCGATTTTCTTTTAAGCCAACGCTTTTCCAGGTATGCAGTGTTATATCCGTTTTTCTGAATCGTAAATGTGAGCAAATGCAACATCTGCCTCTCCCGGCGTACCATTGCCAAGGCCATTCAATAGCCAACACATAGGCTTTTAACTTTCTGTTACTGCTAAGTCCACTTTCCGAAAAAGGGCCGAAAGTGGAT
Source organism: uncultured archaeon (assembly GCA_964433405.1). Lineage (GTDB taxonomy): Archaea > Halobacteriota > Archaeoglobi > Archaeoglobales > Archaeoglobaceae > WYZ-LMO2. The sequence continues at coordinate 892 of CAYSRI010000022.1, forward strand.
ACAACAGGGAAGATTGGCAGGAGTAAAACTTCTAGTTTCAATGAGTAATAATGAATAATAAGGTCGAAGAGCTACTAATTAGGTACAAATTCCGCATGTTCTCTCAATGAAGCGAGAAGCTTCTTGTGTGAGCGAGGGGTAGTTTACAGCTAAACTCATCGCTAAGCCTGGATTAGAGCGGAAAATATCGGGTCATGGCTGGATCTGAAGGTGACGGAGTTCAGATATCCATTAGAGCTTTCCGCTTCTTTGAAAACTTACATTCTTTCGGGAATGGGACGGAAAGGGTGGAGGGATGGACTAGAGGTGAGACAAATTCGTCGTGGGGGGAATTAATGAAGAGCACTCTGAAATCATAACCCCACAACAGTGAAAAACCAGAATCCATATCCAATAATGCTTCCGAAATTCCGTTACAAGCTTGAGATGAACGGAATAGAGATGGTTGCAGGGGAGAGCGAAGTGAATGCGGTGAGGCCGATATCTGAAGCGACCATCTCGCTAAAGACTGCTATTGAGAACTCGAAACTCAAGGACTGGTGGGTATCTCTGAAAAACGGAAAGAGAACAAAGCTGGATATGCAGATAATTGCAACTTTTGAAGTTCTAGTAAAGAAGATCGATCTTACTGTTGTTAAGTATGAGGGATGGATTACCACACAGATTTTTCATGATGTGTCTAGCGGATATCTAGATGACCGTTTATGGGTTCGAAGCTGACTTCCAATCCCGCTTTTTTGAAAATTCTAAAATAAAGCTCCGCTACCGCTTTGGCCGTATCCTCGTCTGGAAACCTGAAGGAAAGTATTAATTCCATTTCGTTTCCTCTTCTATCTATTATTGCGCTTTCCAGCCCGGCAAGCCTGATTCTCTCCGTTAGCGGTTCAAGCGCAATCTCCAATTTTTTTATGAATTCATCGAAATCATCAGCCATCGTACTTTTTATTATCGCCACCTGTTTTATAGGTTGTGGCTAAACAAAAAGTTGTTTTATTCTTTTGAATAAAAAATTGGAAAATTATATGGTTTTTCTTCTAATTAGGGCCGCTGTGGCTATTGCTGATGCTGCAGCTGCTACCTCAAATCCGGGAATCCTAGTCCTGTCCTTGATCCAAGGAGTAGTTGCTGGCTTTGAGATTGTAGTTACTGCTGGCGGAGTCTCTGCTGAGGAAGGTGTTTGAGTCTGGCTTGCAGGCGCAGTAGTGGTAGGAATTGCTGTAGTCGGTTTTGCATCCTCGAAATAGCTATCCGCAAATTTAAAGAACTCCTGGAGCCAGTTCTCGAAATCTTTTCCGGAGACGCAGACATCGCACTTGCAAACGCTCCAACCCGAGAGTCCCAAGCGCTTTATCTTGTCGCCAACCGAGTCCTCGAACGGCTTATGGCAGCCTTTATAATCCTCATTCATGACCTGATGCCATTTGCATTTCGAATCGAAGAAGTAGTGGCTGGCTATTCCCACGTATTTCCACCTTTCGCAGCTTTTAGCATTCGCAGCCTTTTTCATCCATTCATCAGCCTTTTCCATTGCTGGACAATCATTTTTAGTGGGGCAGGAGTAATAACTGCTCAGAGTGCAGGTAGAAGGATCATAGCAGCTATGGCTGCTGAAGTCCTTGAAGTCCCTGTCCGGGGTCACGCTCCCGTCCTCGATTTCGCTGTAGCATCCGCAGCTGTAGTGATCGCATATCCAATCTGCAAGAAATCTGTGCGTGTCCCAGTCCCACGCTTGTGCAGGTAAAAGAGCAACTACCATTAGGACCGTAGCATAGGCGAGCCTCACGAGGTCACACCCTAAAGAACTCATTGCAAGGAATTTTAAATCCTATCCTTTTGTTCGGTAAATGTTTAAGATATTTGCTTCAGCTTTGCGAGGTTTAAAAATATGAAACTGATTTTTTTCTCTAGCTCTTTTTCTTCATGACCCCAACCGTGTCCGTGTCCCCGTCAACCTTCACGAAGTCTCCAGTCTCTATAACCTCAAAAGGATCTTTCTCCAACCCGTCAATGAACGGTATTTCCGCGATTAATGCCCCAGTGAGAAATATCTCCTCCGTTTTTAGATTTATTATGGCAGCGGGGGCCGTTCCCCGCTTCTTCATCGCAAATATTGCAAATGGATTGTAGGTGGTTCCCTTGCCAAAAGGAAAAACCAGCACCTTTCCCTGGATGCTCTGACCCTCAATCTCATGCCCCTTTTCGATCACCATTCCCGTGTCCGGATCCACGCCTCCTCCGAATGATATAGGCTGCCTAGAAACAATGGCTTCTCCCTCAGCTTTACCCCTCAATACGATGGTCATAATTTTCCTCTCCATCTTCCGGTAATGGCAGCCTCTAAACACTCTCTGGTGCTTCCAAAGATATGCTCAACTTTTGGCGTGTAGTATGCAGACCTAGGAGAGCTTGTTGCAACGATTCTGGCACCTCTGGCAGCACAGGGATTCCTGGGTCCCATACAAATGTTGTCACTAGGAGACCGCCTGCACCCTCTATTTTCTCCGTCCAGCCTGCTTGATCTGCAACTACCTTCACCTGATAAGAAGTTCCCACCCAGAGCTTCACGTCTGGATGGACTTTCTACCTCGTCTTGTTTATTTATTTAAGTAGTCTGTTGCATAAGCACCGAAAGAATAGCTTGTATGGAAGGACTGAAAAGAAAAGCAATGGAGTATTTCGCCTTAAACTTTACAACGGCGATTAGGAATATTAGCGGCAGAGAGAAATGTTTCAGCAGATCTATTCACTCAACGGGCTTTGTTAAAGGACGATTTTAAGATTTTATATTTTTACCTTCTTTCGAAATTCGCCTTGAATAGCTCCGATGGTTAAAATCGGAAAAATTGAACAAAAATCGAGATGTTCTATTTTTAAGCAGCGGCCTTCTTTGCAAGTCTTCTTGCCACAACTTTAAGGATTCCTAGAACGCCGAATATCAGTATTGTACCGGCGATCAGTTCAACAGCAAGCCAGTAAATCCAGACACTGCTGTTTGACATGAAGCTCGCAAGATCCGCAAATGCTACGGAGAAGTACATGAATGCATAGCTGTTGAAAAGCCATGGAATGACCTCTGTAAGAACAACGATCAGAAACACGAATACAGCGATGTAGATCATCACTGGAGCAAGTGTTGCAAGGTCTTTTCCGAGCGAGACGAAATAGTGAGCAGTCGCTGCCGTAAAGAGCATGCAGAAGAAGAAGTTTATGATTCCGAACGCTCCACCCAGTACTATTTTGCCGACCTCCTCCTTGTTTTCGTGCGCAACGAAGAACAGGATCATTGCCACAAAAGCGGGCCATGTCGCCAAATTGAGGGCTTCAAGGGCAAACAGTACTATCAGAACCTCCAATACTAGCAGAACTCCAAAAATTATTCGGGCACTCAAAGGTATGCCCGGACTCTTCTTTTCAGCCATAAAATCACCTATTTTATTTCTTCAATCCAAGTTTTTTCAGTTCCTCTTCACGCAGCAGCCTACGGAGGTATTTTCCTGCTGCGGATTTAGGCAGCTCTTCCCTGAACTCAACAATCCTAGGATACTTGTATGTTGCAAGTCTTTCCTTGCAAAAGTCTATGATTTCCTTTTCTGTAACCTTTCCCTTGTACTCAGGTTTTAGCACAACGTAAGCTTTAATCGTCTCTCCGCCAACCGCTATATCTGGCAGCCCGACAACGCATACCTCCTTGACTGCTGGATGTTCGTAAATAACATCTTCAATCTCCCTCGGATAAACGCTGTGTCCCTTGTACTTAATTATGTCCTTCAGTCTGTCGACTATGTAGAAGTAGCCGTCTCCGTCCATCTTGGCTATATCACCCGTTCTGAGCCACTTCATTCCGTCAGCGTAGAAGAATACCTCCTCCGTCTCCCGCGGTCTGTTCCAGTAACCCTTCATTACTTGCGGACCGCTTATAACCAGTTCACCCTCTTTGCCTACGGGCAGGAATTCAAGCGTCTGGGGATCGATGACAGCAGCGTAAGTGTTCGGAATTGGAGGTCCAATTGAGCCAACTTTTCTCTTTCTCAGCTGCGGCGGCAGTCCGTGCGTATGTGTTACAGGAGAAGCCTCGCTCAGGCCATAGCCCTCGCATAGCAGAACCTTCTGATTCGTGAGTTCGTCCCACTTGTAGACGATTTCAGGCGGAATCGGTCCGGCCCCGTTGTTCACGTAGAGAAGCGAATTGATGTCGTACTTCTTGAATAGTTCTGGGAAGTTATTTACGAAGGCTATGAAAATTGCAGGCGCGCCCATGAATGTGGTAACTCTGTAGGTATCAATGGTCTCGAATATCTTTTCAGGCTCAAACCTAGGGAATATGAAGAGAAGTTCCCCATTTACTAGACCAGCATTGAGATCGACACTCTGGCCGTAGATATGGTACCAGGGAAGTATTGCTATTCTTGATCCACGCTTATTTTCATAGTAGTCTTTCATCGTCTTGTACTCCTCTCCGTTTAGATCCAGAATCAGGTAATCGCCCTCTTCCCGGATAACCTTGTGCGAGAAAATCCACTTGATTAAAATGTCGGTGTAGGGCTTCAACTGAAAGGCGTTGGCAACCACGTTCTGGTGTGTCAGCATTGCGGCCTTGGGTAATCCCGTAGTGCCGCCAGTGTACTGCAGAACAGCCACATCGTCCCTGAAGTCCCAATCTACCTTCGGAACCTCCGGGTTTATGGAGAAGACGCTTCTGAAGTCGATGAATTCGCCCTCGCCACTTGCCTCTCCGCCTGTTATGTTCGCCAAAATCACTTTTTCGACTTTTGTGTTCTTTCTCACTGCATTGAAGTTCGGATAAAGCTGCTCTATAGTAACAAGAACCTTCGCACCGCTGTCGTTAAGCTGGTACTCTACTTCTCTTGGGGCAAAAAGCGGTGAGAGAGCAGTAACTGTTGCTCCAGCCTTCATTGCCCCGTAATAGGCTACTATAAACTGTGGGCAGTTTGGAGCGTAGATTGCAACCACGTCACCCTTTTTGATACCCAGTTTTACCAGCAAAGTGGCGAATCTGTCCGTGATTCCTTTAAGCTGACCGTATGTTATTCGGAACCCATAAAAATCTAGGGCTGTTCTATCCGCGTATTTCATGCAGGATTCGTCAATAACTTCGTGAAGGGGTTTTTCGGGAATGTAGGCGTCTGCAGGTAAATCCTTTGGCCAGTCTTTGTTCAACCAGAACCTGTTTTTGATAAAATCAGGCACCTCGGTCTTCACTTCATCACCCTTATCATTGGACGAAATAGTTTTATTTAAGATTTTCTTTTTTAGTCAAACTTTACAATTTAAAATTCTAATAATGCGAGACTTTGGATTCCTCACATTCAAAGGCTGAAAAAATTTGGAATCTAAACAGTCAACTTGCGGTCATTAGGGAGTAGCAGCGAGAAGATTAAAGCCGCAACGACAATTGCTGTCAGGAAGGAAAAGTACGCGGATGCGCTGTATATAAAAAGGGGAGCAGCGAACATCAATGCTACAGAGATAGCCCTGCTAACAAGGCCAACGAATCCCGTAGCGCTTCCATGGATATCCTTTTCGTGGAACTTCCCGATCCAGTCCATGATTATGGGATATGCGGGGAGCATGAGGAATCCCGAAACGGACAGGAAAGAGAAGATGACAATGGTGTTCTGTTTTACAGCAAGAATGCCGAAGAAAACCGCAATAAGCGGTATTATCGTCCTGAGATATATCGTTCTAATTGAACGCTTCGAAACGGTATTCGGGATGATCAGAATACCTAAGAGCCCCATCAATATGGCAAGTGCAACCGCATTTCCGGCGATTTTCCCGAGTCCAACCGTCTCCAGAGCCGGCTGGAGCCAGGTTGCGAGGTTGTCAAATGCGGCAACTCCTAAGCCGAGGATGCAGCCCAGAATCCAGAGGTCCCGCTTTTTGACGACTCTTCCAAAGCTGAAGCTGACCCTTTCACTCCTCGTCTCTTTGAAATAAAACATTCCGATCGCGAAAGTGACCATTCCGAGGGCCGAAATCATTGCAGTTGGCAGAATCAGCAGCTCTATTCCCCCAGAGATGTAGAGGGTGTATCCAGTGGCAAGTGCAAAAATGGTTCCGAGATACATTGAAAGGCTGAGGATGGATATTATAAGCGCTCTTCTCTTTTCGTGCAATTTTGAAGCAAATGGAACGAATCCGTTCAGCAGAAAAGGCTGCCCAATCGCTGCAGAGAGCTGACAAACGAAGAACCATTCGTAGTTTTGCATTAAAAGCCTCCCAAATCCCCCGATAAATGTCATAAATGCTCCAAAGGAGAGCCAGAACCGGAATCTTTTGTCGAGCAGAATACCTGAGGGAACCGTTAGAATCAGGAAGAATAATGGATAAAGAACGGCAAGATAACCTACGAACTCCTTTTGAACGCCAAGCTCCTCTGCGACGTTTGTTACGACTGGAGAAAATGTGACCCAAATGGACTGTGATGCAAACGTGATCAGAATGAATCCTACCGTGATGAGCCACATTTTCTCACCTGAAAAGATCTATGACGATCTCCTTTGCGAGTTCGTTGGTGTACTCCTCCTCGAACATTTCAGTAAGGATCGGAGCTAGGCTTGAGTCCAACTTTCCAGATTTAATGCTTTCCAAAATCTCCTCTATTTTAAGTTCCTTCCTCTCCCCTCTCTTTTTGAGAGCTTCCTCAGCATCCTTTAAGAATTCTCCCACCGTTCTCTTGTGAATCGGTGAAATTGTGAAGTGAAGATTAAAGGGAATCTGGTATTTTTCTACCCTTCTCTGGAGATGGAAATGCCAGTCCAGTTCCCTCATACTGGAGACGAATGAAATCAAGTCTGCATCATCGTTGAAAAGGCTAAGAATCGATGATTCTACTGGACCTACACTTTCGAAGCCTAAACGTTTCATCCCATTCAAAAGCGCATCCCTTGCGTCGAGAACGTCCTTAGACAACCTAAGGTATCCATCCTCGCCGAGGTATTTTATAACAGCAAAAGCTGAAGCCAGAGGTCCTACTGAGCGGGACGAGAGAACTGCGGTGTTTATGAAAACGTATCCGGGATTGGACGTGTTTACGAACATAGACTCTTTTTTGAGTTCTCTGTCTCTGAAAAGTATGACTGAGGCCCCTTTCGGAGAGTATCCGTATTTGTGAATGTCCATGGAAATTGAGGTCACGCCTTCCAGTCTAAAGTCAAACTGACCGATTCTTTCGCCGAGTTTCTCAAAGAATGGCAAAATAAAACCTCCAAGGCACGCATCGACGTGAACTAGAATTTCTTTTTCTTTAGCTATTTCCGATATCTCTTTTACGGGATCTATTGTTCCGTATGGCCAATTTGGTGCTGAAAGTGCAATTAGTGCGGTATTTTCGCTTATCGAGGACTTCAGACTTTCGATATCTGCTTTGAGTTTTTCATCGAGGTCGAAAATTTTCACCTTCAGCCCGAGATAATGGGCCGATTTGATAAAGGAGGGATGGATCGTGAATGGAACAACGATTTCTGGGATTTTATCCTTTCCTTTTTTCTTTAAAAAGTAGTTTCTTGCTGCAAGAACAGCAAGCATAATACTTTCGGTCCCGCCGAATGTGAAGGTACCAAAAGCATTTTCTGCGTTCATTAATCTCTTGCAAAAATTCACAACTTCTTTTTCGAAATAAACCGCACTTCTATAAACTGTGAAGTCGAGCATGTTCTTGTTGTAAAACTGTAAAAGTGCCTTAAACGCAATTTCTTTTAGCTTTTCATCCCCCGTTTCATAAATGTAGGCAAAAAACTTCCCAGAAGTTAGAACATCGAGCTTTTCTGCCTTTTCGAGTATCTCTTTGATTTCGAGTTCGGACATAAAACCACCTAATTTTTTGTTAATAATCTTTTCTTTAAAAAAATTTCGAAATTTTTAAAAATGCGGGTTAGCCTTCGGGCCATGGCTTATGACTATCAGCTCTTGATAAAAACACATCTTTGAATACGGTAAGCTATACGCGCCGAAGCACGAAATAGTCTATAGAGACATCCACAGATACACACCTATACGGACCTTTACAAGAGGGTAAACATACTCGCAAACGCTCTTGAGCAGCTTGGTGTAAAGAAAGGCACAAAGGTTGGTGTACTGGAGTGGGATTCTCACCGCTATTTGGAATGCTACTTCGCGATACCGATGAGGGGGTGCGGTTCTGCATACTGTTAAGTACGCCTGAGCCCCGAGGACATTGCCTACACAATAAACCACGCAGAAGACGAAGTATTACTGGTTTACAAAGACTTCGTGCCGCTGATAGAGTACAATGCAAGATGGCATGGAATTAGATTAAGATAAGCGAAAGAAACAAGTCCAAAACATGCTATAAACGCGGCTCTGAAGGTATTAGAGTTGGAGCCTCTTTAGATGTCCGGACTGTGGTTACTCATGCAATGCTGACTACAGCGGTGCAATGAACATACTCAAGTGGCCATGGGCTATACGTCCACGGCAGAGGCTGCCCTGACACAGCCCTTAACTCGGTAGGATGAGGTTTTAGCCTGAAAAACCGAGAATGTTCTGGCTTTAGCCGGGGAGAGTGTCAAAAATTGAAATCATATAAGGGTTGAAAACTGCTCTACTTAGCGTAACTTTATTAATTATAACGACTTCAACAACTAAATGCCAGAAAAACTTTACACAACTGCCAAAGTTGCAAAAATATTTGGTGTTTCTTACGTATCTAAGAAAACCTCAAGCCTGTGTCCGATATGTGGGGAAAAAGCTAAGCCCGAATGGATACGGGCGGATGAAATACCAGAGAGATGTAGGGCCTCATCTGTTCATCCCGAAAGCTCCCCCCATTGATACGAGGGGAGAAGGGATGAAAGTTTACGCTGAATTAGAACGGTTGAAAATGCGTTGGAGGGGGTGATTGAATGGGGATTTTGAAAAAAATGGAAGAGATGATTGGAGAGAAGCCAGAACCGCGGGCTCTATTTTCAAAGCTTGTTCCGCAATGGATTGCAAGACAGGCTGACGAGAGGAAGTTTGTAATGAGCTTACCAAACATTCCAGAGAAATACAAGCATTTGATAATGATCGCTGTAGCTACCTTAGAGAGCGAATCGTGCACTGAAGTGTTTGTAAAAATTGCAAAGCGTAGCGATTTTACCGATAGAGATTGGATAGGCAATCTTAGTGGTGAGATTTGGCAAAGCTTAAACGATTTTTGCCACAGCAACCCCAGCTTTGAGATGGTTTGTTTGAGATAAGAGGTGATGTGATGGAGGCTTTAACGGCAGTTTTTCTCTTCATAACCGGCCTTATTGCTGGAACATTTGGAGGTTTGCTTGGAATTGGTGGTTGCGTAATAATGCTTCCAAGTTTAACATTTATTTTCAACTATCCGCTTGCCAAAGCCATAGGAACAACGATCACGGCAGTAATCCTGACAGCAAGCTCCGGAGCAATTGCGCATATTAGAATGAAGAATGTTGACTACTCTACTGCAAAGATCGTTGCTGTCAGCGGTGCAATCGGTGCTGGAGTTGGAAGCATAATCTTCTTCTACATCTCAGATCAGCTCTGGCTTCTCAATCTCATTTTGGGCTTTGCGTTCTTGTATGTGGCTTTGAGAATGATATATGAGGGTATAATAAAAAGAAAGATGCCAGAAAGGGCTGGAAATGAAGTTCCTGGTTCTAAAGCTTCTAAAGGATCAATTGGCTTCTTCATTGGAATCATTACAGGAATAGTTGGCCTCGGTGGTGGCTATGCTTTAGTTCCATCTTTCATCTATTTGCTCGGCTCCGCTGTAAAAATTGCAGTAGGAACATCGCTTGCATCTTTCATAAGCATGGCTGTTGTTAGCGGTGCATTCAAGCTTTATCAAGGTGTCGTCGATGTAATTGCGGCAATCAGCTTAGGTGTTGGAACGATCATTGGGGCACAGTTTGGGGCAAGGCTTGTCAAAGTCGTGCCTTCATGGACTATAAAGGCAATCTTTGGCTTCGTATTCCTCTACGTTTCGCTTCGCTTCATCTGGCAGGGTTTTGCTGCTTTATGATGGGAAAAATAGCCTCAAAAATTCAGGAAAATTATTCCCACCTGAACATTTCGACTGCACTAATCGCAATAATCGCTGGTCTATTGACACCAAACGCTGTTCAGATTCTAAAGCCATACATGCTTACCGCAGTCATTTTAATGATCTGGTCGATGTGCGTAACCCTGCGATTTAAAGAAATTGCACTGGCAACTAAAAAGGTCAAGCAAATCTTTTTTGGCCTGCTTCTAAACTTCGGCTTCATGCCTTTACTGTGTTTCTTTTTTGCTCTAATTTTTCTTTCCTCTAATCCAACATGGGCTGCTGGCTTTATACTGATGGGAACTGTCCCAACTGCTGGAATGAGCATATTTTGGACTGGTCTTCTCAAGGGAGACACTCCACTGGCTTTGGTTCTTGCAGCTTTGACAATGCTACTTGGCATAGCAGCAATTCCCTCTCTTACCGCTCTTTTAGCTGGAATTTATGTAGAAATTAACGTTTTGGATTTAGCGAGGACTGTAATACTTATCTTGGCAATTCCCCTCACGCTTGGCGTCGTAACAAGAGAGTCATTGGAAAAATTGGCGATTCCAACAAAGAATCTTGCTATTCTTCCCTCGATCTCTGCTATAATATCCCTATTCCTGATTTTTACAATGATCAGCGTCAACATATCTTTGCTACCTCCTGAAGCAAATGTTGCCCTTTCCCTAATTCTTCCTCCGCTACTAGTATTTTCGATGGGCTTTGCTGGTATTTACATGATATGTTCAAAGCTTTTGAATCTGCCAAGAAAAGAAACGATAGCAATTGTTTACGGCTCAGGCATGAAACACCTGCCAATGGCCATTGGCTTAGCCTTTGCATCCTTTGGGCAAATGGCAGCATTACCCATAGCTATTTCTGTCCCATTCCAGACGAGCTTTGCAAGCATTTACTATCGGATATTTCAGAAAATTTAATATTAACTAAAAATTAAAACCGAGAAAATTCAGACATCCTCTAACGCATTATACTCGAAGATATGTTTCTGAACAGGGAATTTGAGCTGGAATTTCTCCAATGAAAGGTACTCTCCAAATTCCCCTTTCTCTCTATTTTCCCAGTTATCCCGTATCTCTTAACTCCTTCAACTTCTACAAAATCAGCCTTTCCAACCCGTCTTCTTCCAAAAACCACGATCATTTCTACCCTGTTAGATTTATCTGGTCCACGACCTTGAAGATTTGCTGAAACTTGAAAATAAGAAATCGGAAAAATAGGAAAATTTTAAAAACTCAGAAAAAACTGAAAATATGGAATGCAAGGTTTGCGGCCTTGAAGCACTGGTAAGCATAGACCAGAGAGGCCAGATAATCCTTCCAAAAGAAGTTCGTGAAAAAGCTGAACTAAAGGCTGGAGACAAGCTTGCGGTTCTTTCCGCATGCGACGAAAATCAGAAGGTTTGCTGTCTGATCTTCATGAAAGCAGAGGTGATTGAAAAGATTGCAGTTGAGAGACTTTCCCCAGTCTTAAAAGCAATTTTTCAGAGGTGATTGAGTGGAGAAAAAGAAGCTGGGTTTAATCGAGAAGTATCTGACTCTATGGATTTTCTTGGCGATTATCTTTGGCATAGCTCTGGGCTACGTTTATCCAGAAATCTCCACATTTTTGGCGGGGATGAGCATCGATACCACTTCGATCCCGATAGCGATAGGTTTAATTTTGATGATGTATCCTCCACTTGCAAAGGTTAAATACGAGGAAATGGGGAAAGTATTCCGAAATCTTAAGCTTTTAGGCTTTTCTCTGACGCAAAACTGGATCACGGGGCCTATAGTTATGTTTTTACTTGCCATAGCTCTGCTTAGAGACCTGCCAGAGTTTATGATGGGCGTTATCCTTGTTGGGCTTGCAAGATGTATAGCAATGGTAATAGTTTGGAACGAATTAGCTGAAGGGGACAGAGAACTAGCCGTTGGACTTGTAGCATTCAATGCAATCTTCCAAATTCTCTTCTATGCTGTCTACATTTACCTCTTCATAACCTTAGCTCTGAGAAGCCTTGGCCTTGCTGAGGGTGTGAATGCTGAAGTTAGCATCTTAGATGCTGCTAAGACTGTCTTCATTTATCTTGGAATTCCATTTATTGGCGGTGTGGTAACTAGATACGCAAGCTTTAAGCTAAAGGGCAAGGATTGGTTTGAAAACGTTTTAGCGCCAAAAATTAGCCCGATAACTCCAATAGCATTGCTTTTCACGATCGTCGTCATGTTCTCGCTGAAAGGTGAGTACATCGTCGAGCTTCCATACAATGTTGTTAGGGTTGCAATTCCGCTTGCACTCTACTTTCTAATCATGTGGTTTGCGACTTTTTTTATAGCATATAGACTTGGTGTGGACTATCCGAAAACTACGGCGGTCTCCTTTACAGCAGCCAGCAACGACTTTGAGCTGGCCATAGCCGTTGCGGTAGCCGTCTTCGGCATCAACTCTGGCCAGGCTTTTGCAGCCGTAATTGGTCCCTTAATTGAGGTGCCGGTAATGATCGGCCTGGTGAATGTGGCTCTAGCTTTTTCGCGTAAATATATTACCCCTACAGGAGAACCAAAAGCGGCGGGTAACAGGGCAGAAAGTTGTAAGAGTGCTAACCCTACAGCACGAGCACTCCTGGAGTAGGAACTCTATTACTCGCACGTGCTGCCGGTTCTTCACCAGAAGGTAACAGTACAGATGGCCGCAGCTTTGGCCGGGCAATTAAAGAGAAGAAAGCGTAACCTAGCGGATTTGTAGTTCTTGCCCGAAGGACTGGAAGTCAGAAATTTTGCTGTCAAATTACTGTCGAACGGTCAAAATTTAAAGCCTCCCGATTCCGGGAGGCGTTGATTTTTCTTGGCTGCGGGACCTGGATTCGAACCAGGACAACATGATCCAGAGTTGTAGGCTAGCCTTTCCACCACGTTTCACTAGCTTCCGGAACGGTTCATTTTGTTAGGTTTCTGGGTTTTTGCGTTTTTTAACACTCTTATCTCCCCCTTGGTTAATACCCGCGTGTGGGAACCCACATTTACCTCCAAAACCCCGAGGTCTTAACTTAACCCCGCCCCCCGGGGCCCC
>CAYSRI010000023.1:0-5531 GCA_964433405.1 uncultured archaeon
AGACTCAAGAATCTTTCTTCTTTCTTCTAGTGGTTTGTCAACTATTTCGCCATTGCAGTAAAGGATGTCAAAGGCATAGAACTGCAGTGGGATCTTTTCGACCATTCTTGAAACACCATGCTTCCTTCTGAACCTTCTAAGAACGTGCTGAAACGGCATTGGTCTCCCATCTTTTACTGCTATGACTTCACCATCTAAAATTACCCCCTCATTTACGTTCTTCTTTATTTCTTCAACGATTTCTGGCAGGGCTTTGGTTACGTTTTCGAGTCTTCGAGAGTAAATTTTCAGATCTCCATCGCCCCAGTGAATCTGAACCCTGCTTCCATCGAATTTCCATTCTACTGCAACCTCACCCATTTCTGAAACGGCTTCTTCAAAGCTTTCGGCAACCTGAGCAAGCATCATTCTCACAGGAGTATGAAGCTTGATCTTTATTTCTTCTAGACCCTTTTTTCCGCTGTTTTTGGCAATAACTGCAACTCTTCCCAAATCGCTGGTAACCATATATGCTCTCTCAACGAGTTCTTCGTCCAATCCAAAGGCTTTGGCAATCGCATCTCTCACAATGCCTTCACCCACACCAAGACGCATCTCGTTCATAATCAGTCTTGTCAAGTACTTCGCTTCTATAGGAGTTGCCAGACCATATAATCCTGTTAGCAGTAAAATCTTCCTTTTCCTGCTCCCTTCACCTACAAGCGACGAAATTTCATCGAATATTTCTCTAACCCTTCGAATCGTTAACTCTTCAGCTTCAAGAGTTGCCATAATCTTTCCTTTCACAATTCTTTCGCTAACAAGTCCGAGATCTCCCAGTTCTCTTACCATTTCTTCTATCTTCTCTTTCTTTATCCCACCAACGTTTTCGAGTACCTCATAAAGTAGCCCAATTCCCACTCCTAGCTCTCGCTCATCCCATTGTAAAGGTCGTCATCCTCTAGTCCCATTATGAAGGTTGAAATTTTATTCGTTAGCTCAAGCGTTGAAGATATCTTTTCTATGCTCTCACAGAATTCGGCAAATTCCCTAAATAGCATAAAATTGTGTGATATTTAAAGTTAATTAAGCTATCGTTCGAGATCCCATCTCGAACTCGGATCTCCTTTTAGATATTTTTCAACCAGTTTTTTCTCAATCTCGATGTTGTAGTAGTTCGCCATGCTTATTACCATAAAAAGAACGTCGCATAGCTCTTCATTGATTTCTTCCAGTTTATTTTTCCTCACAGCTTCGGCTAGTTCTCCAACTTCCTCAAATAGAACGGATAGCAAAAAAAGTGGACTGCTCTTGGAATCGATGCTATAATATTTCTTTTTTATCGCTTCTACGAGCTCCACAAATTCCACAGAGGATCTAATGCTGTTGGATAAATGTATCTTTCGATTCAACTTTGAAAGTGACAGATTGATTCATAACCGAAAACTTTATATATCCTGTCCGCAAAGCTTAAATACTGCATGACGAATCTGGCCCCTCTCGGGAAACCCGAAAAACTGTCAAAGTCAGGGATGCTTTTAGTTCCGATTCAACCTACAAATCTGCCAAAAATTGGCGATAAAGTCGTTACAAGAAAGATGGAACAGATAGGGGTTGTCTACGATATAATCGGCCCGATAATCTCTCCTTACGCGCTGATCAAGCCTAAAAAGGTAGTTTATGAGGATCTGTATGTGGTGAAGGAGTATGGTGGAAGTAGAAAAAGTTCGGGAAAAGGAAGTAGAAAAGGAAGTAGAAAAAAAGGAGATTGAAAGAGAGGAAGATATAGAAGTTTGCCCCGAATGCGGGAGCCCAAGGCTTATTAGAGACTATAGAAGAGGAGAATTCATTTGTCAGGACTGTGGACTTGTGATAGAAGATCAGTATATAGACGCGGGTCCCGAATGGAGAGCCTTTGACAGCGAACAGAGAGATCGAAGAAGTAGAGTTGGTGCTCCTGTTACCTTCACGATTCATGACAAGGGTCTATCGACAATCATAGATTGGAGCAATAAAGACTACTACGGCAAAGCCATTTCGGTCAGGAATAGAGCACAGCTGTTCAGACTGAGAAAATGGCAACGCAGAATCAGGATCAGCAATGCTACGGAAAGAAACCTGGCATTCGCCCTTAGTGAGCTGGACAGAATGGCATCGGCATTGGGATTACCTAAAAGCGTCAGAGAAGCTGCTGCGGTTATATACAGGAAAGCCGTCGAGAAGAACCTAATAAGGGGGAGAAGCATCGAAGGCGTTGTGGCAGCGGCTCTATATTGCGCATGCAGACAGGCTGGAGTGCCAAGAACACTGGAAGAGATCGCTGTATACTCGAGAGTAGATAGAAAGGAGATCGGCAGAACTTACAGGTTCATAACCAGGGAACTTGGAATCAAGCTTATGCCAACAAGCCCGGCAGACTATGTTCCGAGGTTCTGCGCCGCATTAAACCTCAGCGGAGAAGTGCAAAGAAAGGCGATAGAGGTTATCAAGAAGGCTGAGGAAAGAGAACTCACCAGCGGCAGAGGGCCGACTGGAGTCGCAGCAGCAGCGATATACGTTGCTTCAATTTTGCTTGGAGAAAGAAGGACACAGAGAGAGGTTGCCGAAGTCGCTGGTGTCACAGAAGTAACGATCAGAAATAGGTACAAAGAGCTGGCAGAGAAGCTTGGTATAGAAATAATCCTCTAAACTTTTAAATTTTTAGTCGCAAAAAGCATTTTTAAACTCGGATATCAGGTATTTTATGAAAGAGCTCGATTTGATCTTCAGGCGGGTATCCATAAGGAAGTTTCAGCAGAAAGAAGTTGACGAAAAAACTATAAGATTGATTTTGGAAGCTGGAAACGCTGCGCCTTCGGCTGGAAATCTTCAGGCAAGAGATTTTATCGTAATTAGGGATCCGAAGACAAAAAATGAGCTAGCAAAAGCCTCTCTGAGGCAGATGTTCATAGCGCAGGCCCCTGTAGTAATTGTGGTTTGTGCAAATTACCCGAGAAGCATGAGAGTTTACGGAGAAAGAGGAAAGCTTTACGCAGAGCAGGATGCAACCGCAGCAGTTGAAAACATACTTCTTGCAGTAACTGCTTTGAATCTAGGAGCAGTATGGGTAGGTGCTTTTAACGAAACGAAAGTTTCATAAATCTTAGGTTTGCCTGCATATGTAAGGCCAATGGCAATCATTCCGATTGGATATCCGGCGGAGCAGCCAGAAAGAAGAAGCAGGTATCCGATTGAAGAATTAACGCATTACGAGCACTGGTAAACATCCAGTTTATCAACTTCATCAAATACGCCGATGATCTTATAGAAGGTCGTGCACTCTTTCAGGGCCTTGGCATCTTCTTCACTTAGCGGAGCTTCGACTTCCACAAAGAAAACGTAGTCTCCGAGCCCTGTCTTTGCTGGTCTGGATTCAAGCTTTCTTAGATTGAATCCTTTTCTGTAAAACACTTCGAGGACGTTTTTCAGGGCTCCGGGTTTATCCTCGACTGCAAAGAAGAGGGAGGTTATCTTCCCCTCCATTTTTCCGGTTTTCTTCCTGATCAGATAAAATCTCGTTATGTTCCTATCCCTCAGATCTTGGATACCTTTCCTCAGTATGCAAAGCCTGTGGAGTTTTGCAGCATTTTCGGAGACTATTGCGGCCGAGTAATCATCGAGCAATCTCAAAGCATCGCTAGTCGAGGATGTGTATCTGATCTCAGCGTTAGGCAAGTAGTTATTTATGAAACCCATACACTGTGCTATTGCCTGCGGGTGGGAATAAACGACCTTAATGTCTCCGAACTTGAGTTCCCTTTTAGTTACCAGACAGTGGTTTACCTCGAGCTTTGCTTCTCCGAAAACCTCTACATCGTGGCTCATGAGAGCATCGAGTACTGGCAGAACAGTTCCGTTTACGGAGTTCTCAATGGGAACTATTCCGTAATCGACCTCTCCCATTTCTACCAGTTTTATTATTTCGTCAGTGTTGGAGCAATACCGCAAAGGAAGCCTTGAACCAACGAGCTTCAGTGCAATTTCCTCGCTAAAGCTACCTCTTGGACCAAGAACGGCTACTGTCCTCCTTATACCTAGCCTGCTGTATTCTTCCTCTTTCGTGAGTCTCATGATCTTCTCAAAAATCTCCTCAACTGCCAGCGGATTCAGCCTTGTCTTTTTCAAAATCTCTCTGATTTTATCGTCTTCAACTTCCCTAACCTCGATGGGTTCATCCCTATCCTTCTTTATATCTGCAATTTTCCTCCCTATCTCAACTCTCTTTTCGAGCAGACGTAGGATTAGGGAATCTATAACTTTTAAAGCCCCTCTCATTTTTTCCAATTCAGCAATTTCACCAGTTATTTTGCTTATCTCAAGCAGAAGTTCGCTGTTTTCAGGACTCTCTGACTTTTCCTTTGCTCTAAAGAAAATCCTTCTAAAGTTCTCCTTATCCTTAACAGACTCGTTTAAAGATACTATTCTCTTTACAAATTCTTCTCTATCCTTTTCTGCATTTTTCTGTATCGTGTAGCACATTTCCCAGTTCTGGGCCAGAAATCTTGCGGACAGCTTTCTTAAAACGTTATAAGTGAGCGTCCCAAATCTTATATCATCACTAAGGTCAGCAAAAGCCAGCAGAAGGAAATGTGTTAGCCCCTGAATCTTTGCCATGGCCTTATCGTGCTCTTCTGCACTCATTTTGGTAATTAAAGCACCAGCTTTAATGAATTCGTTTATTATGGTTTTTTCTTCTTCTCTTCCAGATTCGCGGATGACAATTATACTGGATAAGGATATCTCGGTATCTCTCCCGAACATTGGATGTATGCTCAGAAAATCGAAGCCCGATCTTTCAAAAAGCGGGATTGAAACACTCTTTACAGAAGCGACGTCGACGAGAAGAGTGTTGCCTTTAGCTTCGCTTTTTATATGGGCCAGAGCGTTTTTTATTTCTCCCATCGGGGTGCAAACGAAAATAACGTCGAATTCGGAAATGTTATCTGTATCCCGCTTTTTCTCATCCACATCGTAGCCCTTGACATAGTAGCCTCTTGAATAGAAAAATTCTTTTAGGAGAGATCCGAGATCTCCCACACCGTATACAAGTATTTTCACCTTTTCACCCCCAAAAGCTTCAGAATTTCAGCAGCCTCTCTAAGTTCGATCTGGCCAGGCGCTTTTTTTGTCCCAACATAGCAATAAATTAAAGGAGATCCGAGAAGGGCTGACGCTATTCTTGTAAATCGAAAATTTTCACCCATGAGGAAAGCTACAACGTTTTCGAATTCAAGAAGTATTTTTGCAATTTTTCTCCAGTCCTCAAGACTTTTTCCAAGGGTTGCTATCTTGAAGTAGTCCCCCCTCTTGTTCTCAACAAGCTCCTTAAGGAAACTATAATCGGGAGTCACGCTGAAATTGTGATATGATTCGATTATTTTGCAATTGAATTCCTCAAATAATTCATCTTTTAAGTCGAACTCGAGATCTACGAATTCTGTGCAAACTTTATCAGCAACGGTTTTTATTTTGCTAATTCTATCTTCTTCTGGGCCTTCGTATAGTCCTCCATC
>CAYSRI010000023.1:5590-13751 GCA_964433405.1 uncultured archaeon
TGTATGATCCCCTTGGAATGAAATCGAATCTGCCAAGGTCTAATCTTAGTTCTACAAAGTCGGCTTCTTTAGAAAGCCCCAATTCCTCGGAATTCGAAACGGTTGCGACAAGTTTCATTTTTCTACCACGAATTCGTCCACTTTTACCCCGAAATGCCTCGCTTTTTCGCCAACCCACACGAGGACTTCATCGCCAGCTTTTAGTTCAGAGACAGAGACATGTTTTCCTTCCGGATTTACGAGCTTGATGGTCTCGGCATTCTGCACTATCACGCTACCATCGATTCCGTCCACTTCGGCGACGATAAGAAGCAGAGGTCTGCGTTCGATTTTAACCCTGCCAACGTAGCTTTTCCTCACATTGCCATCGAACCTGACGATTTCGATTTCTTCTCCAGCCTTCAACTCTGCCAAGTATCTGGTTTTATCTCCGACTTTGAGATACGCATTGACACTTCCCGCGTTAACTCTGAAGGGTCTTGAAGCGACGTACTCACTCTCCTCGCTCTCACTTGCAATCAGAAACATGAATCCAGCTTTGTTTCCGACAAGCATGCCTTCGCCCACTGACATTATCGAAACCGTATCTATGCAAACCCTTTCACCAAGTCCAAGAGGTTTTATCTCCTTTATTTTGGCCTTTGTTAGTTTTAATCTCTCTTGCTCGCTCTTGACTAGCCCGTAGAATTTTCTGAGAGCTTCTCTGTCTCCTCTAACTGCAATGCCGTCAGCACCTTTTTCTAGAGTTGTTAACGCCAGTTTTGCATCCTCTTCGCTTTCGACGATTACGATGGCCTTTCCCTTTTTCATCGCAACTATGTTCTCTAAAGGTATGACCTTCCAGTCCGAGAATTTAAGGACTGCAATTGGCTTGCTTAATGCCAGCTCTTGATCTTTAGCCGATTTAATCTCCAAAATCTCCTCCAACGGTACAAGACTGATTTTTCCAAGTTTTTTGGCCTTTTCAATGAATTCTCTTCTGACGATTGCTCCATCAAAGCCTAGTTCTATCGCATCTCTTAAGCCTGACTTTACTTTGTCCCAGTTATCTCCATCTGCCAACAACCATATCTCTTTCATATTCAAGCACCTCTTCAAAGCTCATTCCATCATGGACTATGTGATGCAGTGCCTTAGCAATATCCCTTGGAGATGGACTGGTAAAAATGTTTCTGCCCACTGCAACCCCGCTTGCCCCCTCTTTCATCGCGGTCTCCACTTTCTTTAGAAGCTCGTATTCATTTTCCTTACTGCCTCCGGCAATAACAACAGGCACTTTGCAGAACTTAGTTACCTGGGAGAATTTTTCAACATAGGGGACCTTTACGATGTCCGCTCCCAACTCATAACCGACTCTAGCGCACTGAGTCACACTTTCTGTATTCACTTCAACTTTACCTCGCGGATAGATCATTGCCAGTACAGGAATTCCATAACTATCTGCTTCCTCGCAGAGTTCTCCGAGTTTTTCTAGCTGTTGTGCCTCCGTTTCGCTACCTATGTTGACATGGACGCTTACTGCGTCTGCACCAAGGTAAATAGCATTCTCAACACTGGAGACTATCCTTTTATCGTTTGGATTCTGAGAAAGGCTCGTTGATGCGCTCAGGTGTACGATTAAACCAATATCAAGGTCCACCACAGCTCTTGAGTGCTTCACAATGCCCTTATGCAATACCACAGCATCGATGTAGTCACTTACAGTTCTGAGAATTTCGTCAATATTTTCTAGACCGGTTTCGATTTTAGTAACCCCATGGTCCATTGGCAATATCAAAGTTCTTCCGTCCCTCATTATTCTTTTTAACCTTTTTAATTTTCCTATCATATAAAACACCTCATATATTTATGGAGCGTAGAGACATACGCAGACAGAGCCACTGCAAAACACCTCCCTTTTAGTAGCTAAACCTAAAGTACCAGCTAAACCTAAAAGCGAAGTTATATCTGTAACCTTGCACTGGTTTAGCTGGCATTATTTTTCATTGCCTGTGAGAGTATTTAAAATTTTCCTAGGCCTCTTGTTGTATTCCATTCAGCATATCTCGCATTAGTGACTAAAAATCTTAAGTTTCAGCTTTAAAGAACCTCGTCTCTGTTTGATGCTTTTCTTTCGTAGAACGTCCACTTTATTTTTCTCGGCCTTTCAGCCTTTCTCTTTTCAGCCTCAGGCTTCCGCATGATAAAAAGGTACTTGAAGCCGCGTAAAAAGAAATTGAACCTCCTTGCTCGGCTGTGCCATATTGCTGTATGAGATGCTTGCCCCCTTCGGACCACGCAGATTATGTCAACTGGCTCGAAGTACTTGCACAAACGCTCGTAAACCTTGAAACCGACGGGAGTGAATTTGTTCTTAACCCACTGATCGCCGATTAACCATCCTATTACCTTTCCGGGTTTCAGTATCCTGTAGCATTCCTTTATAACTTTCTCCAACTCATCATAGAATTCTTCAGTCTCGCTGGAGATTTTCCCGATGCAGTTGGGATCCTCGTTGTACCTTATGTTGTCGCCGTAGGGCGAATCAACGAAGATCATGTCCACAGAGTTATCTTCAAGCGGAATTTTCCTTGAATCGTTCTGAATCACTTCTGGTCTTTTTGGCGCTATATCGTAGCAGATGCACCTTCTCTTTTCTTCTTTGCAGACATCATAAGTCGTCCCGCTTCCCGCCATCGGATCGACGACCAGATCACCCGGGTCGGTGTATCTCCAGATCAGGTTATAGATCACGAGCGCGGGCGTCACGCCGGGGTATTTGTTATCCCCTTTGGGGGTCAATCCATAGCTCTGCCTTGGAAAATCCCATAGGGTCGTGCTCTCAATTAGAGGAATCTCCTCCTCGATATCCCTTTCGTTGATCCTTCTCTTAATTTTTTCCTTCTCCCGCAGGATTAAGCTGATGGTCTCATTATCCACCTGTACTGGCTCTTTAAGGTCGTATAAGGTTGATTGCGACAGAAACAGGTCTAGAAAGTCTAAAAGTTTTTTCCCGAACAAAGGAGTATTCCTCTTTATCCCGAATTTTTCCATTATGCTCTCCGCATCTTCTAACTTAATTATTTTGCCCAAGGGCTCCACTCTAACCTGGTAAGGATATCGCCCTTCGAAGGCCTGCGGATCGATTTTGAAACCGCCGTCAGAGATAACCTTAAAGACTCCGTACAACACGTTTTTATCTAAATTATTTAAGAAAAGTAGATCTCCCTTTCTAATTCTGATAACAATTGGACCATAGACTCTGTCAGTTACAAATAGACGCTTACTTAAGCATTCCTGCTCTGTTTTCTGAGTGCAGGCAAAAATGAAACCACGGATTATCTCTCCCTCACCATTGTCATACTTCATTTCCTCAATCATGCCTAGTTTTTTTCATAAAGATTGCGGAGTTTATTCTTTCGCTTGTGAACTACCCTTGCTCACGCAAGGGGCTTCTCATTTCATCGAGAGGTTCTCTCAGCAAGCATTCAGCTCGCAGCCCCACATCTAGAATCCGCTTCCCGGCCGCATTTTTGGGCAGACAAACTGTTTATCCTTTAGTGTCAGCTGGAGCATCTTTTAGATTTTTTGGTTTAACTTTCACCACTTGCCTTCCAGCTCTTTCAGCCTTGAAGGCAAGCAGCGAGAGGAATTTGGATCATGAGGAATCGTTGACGTGAATTGTTCACCCTCTTTCGAATTGAAACGAAGTTAGCGCAAAGAGCATCCATTTCACTCACCTAAAACCCTGCCCTGCGGGTTTTAATCGCCCTCAGCATAAAGAGCAGCACCAAAAAGGCTAGAACAGAAGTTGCAAATGAAAATACTATGACGGCTTCAATTGAAATGTCGTATAGGAAACCGATTAAAGAGCTGCCTGCAAATAAGCCGAGACCCATACTCGTGTTCAGGATCCCATATGCTGTTGCCCTTTTTTCCGCTCCGCTCAGCTCAGCGACGCCTGCGCGCATCACAGATTCGTGCATTCCAAGAGTGAATCCGAATAAGATTACCCCTGCTATTGGATTGAACTGTAAGGACAAAACGACCGAGAGAGGTGTCAGTACCGGCACGAGGACCAAACACTTTAATCCGACTCTGTCAAATGCCTTTCCTGCAAGAAGTGCTGAAACGGCATCGACTCCCATTGCGAGGGCATAAAGTAGAGGAATTAACTCGTCAGAAAAAACGGATTTTACTTTGAAGTGATATGCAAGTAGCTGAAAATTTACCAACCCTGACACCGCAAGGATTGTGAAAGCTATGTAGAGCCAGAAAACTCTTTCAAGTTTTTTAGAGCTCTTATCTCCTCTATGCGCTTCTTCTGAGACATAACTCAGCTTTGCAAAGTTAAGCGTTAAAAGCATGAAAACTGCGGGAATGAAGAGGAGTAGAAAACCCTCCCTGTAACCGAAGCCCAAAAAAATCACGAAGAAGAAAATCAATGGCCCGATTACGGCGCCAACCTGATCAAGAGCTTCATGTATTCCGAATCCTGTTCCTCTGCCCATCTTAGCAGTCGCAAATGAGAGAAGTGTATCCCTCGCAGGGGAACGGAAGGCCTTTCCGAGTCTTTCGAGAATTATGAGAAGGAATATCACAGCATAGTTGTCAAAAAAGGCAATTAGAGGAATTGAAAGGATCATCGCATAACCTAAAAAGGTGAAGGCCCAGTATCTCCCTGTTTTATCAGCAATGTGGCCTGCAAAGATCCTAAAACCGTAGCTCAGTAGCTCCCCAAATCCAATTACAAAACCGAGCATTAATGCAGTAACTCCAAAGGTTGCTAGGTAAGCTCCGATAACACTTCTTGAACCCTCGTAAACCACATCACCGAGAAGGCTAACGACTCCCATTAAAAGTACGAACCTGAGAGCCTTTTCCATGCAATGGATGTAAAAAAAGACTTTTAAATTTTGTCCAAAAATTCTCTATGTGGAAAACCTCGATCCAAAGCTCTGCATCCTTTGCAGAGGTAGGATGCTTTGTAATCTCCCATACTGCCCGATGCTTTCAGGATACAGGATAAAAGTTACAAATCTTCCTCCCGAAATCTTTGGCTCTTCACCACCATCTATTTTCGTCGGAAGGGCAAACTATCCAAAAGTCAGAGTTTGCCCTGCCCTACCGCCGATTGTGGGGGATACAACGCTTTACGATAAACCTGAACTTTGGACTGAGATGGAAATAGAGAAAATACTTGAATTCAGATATTCCCTGATTCACGGTCAATTCATTTCAGACGTAAGAAATCCAAGCTCAAAAGAAGCAGAAATTCTTCAGGAGATCAGCCTTTACGAGAGACCAGTAGAACTTGAAGTCGTCTTCGAAAAACCTCCAACTCCAAAAATCTACTTCGATGATTCGACACCACCCATGGGTCCCTCAGCCCCTGCAAAGCACGCAAGGATCTGCAGCACCCCCAAAGCACCTAAAATCGTTGAGGAAGTTTACGAAAGCACAGATCTTGGTGCCTTTGAAGCCATTAAGCTTTTATACGAAAAAGGAATTGCCGTGTCTCACATTCAGAAACTGCTTTCTGCTGGAGCTCTGGGTATAAACAGAAGGCTAGTTCCGACAAGATGGGCGATTACAGCCGTTGATGATACGATTTCAAAGCAACTGATAGAAGAGATAAAGAGTTTCGAAATCTTAGACCACTACAGGGTTTTTGTGCTCAGAGAAAAGAAAAATCTGTTCATGGTAATTCTAACTCCCCAAAGCTGGTGCTTTGAGTGGGGAGAGGCATGGTTCCCCCAGACAACGTGGAACTATGGTCGTGAGGTCAGTATCGAGACTGACTGGGAGGATTTGAGAGGGAGAAAAACCTACGCGTCCCTAGGTGGCTGCTACTATGCTTCAAGACTTGCAACCGCTGAGTACCTCCGCAGCATTAAGAGACAGTCTGGCGCAATTGTGTGGAGAGAGATTTACCCCGGATTCAAGATCCCTATAGGTGTCTGGTTTGTAAGGGAAATGCTTAGAAAGTGCTTCAAGCAGAATTTCAAGGAATTCAACTCACTTGAGGAAGCTCTGGAATACCTCTCAAATTTTTCAAAAATTGGAATTGAAGAATGGATGAAAAATTCCAAACTTTTAGACCATCTCACGAGGCAGAAGACTCTATGGAACTTCTTATAGAAAGAAAAAAGGTTTCAAGTGCTCTGGGAAAGAGCAATCTGCCTGGACTCGATTACACTCTCAATCCGTATATTGGCTGTTCCCATGGCTGCATATACTGCTATGCAAGATTATACAGCGATCCCCGTATCAGGGATAATTGGGGCAAGGTCGTTGTTGTAAAAGAGAACATCGTTGAGGTTCTTGCGAAGGAGATCAGAAGAAAGAAGAAAGGGACCGTTGGACTTAGCACAATCACGGATGCATACCAGAGAATAGAAGCTGAGGAGAGGATAACAAGGGAACTTCTTAGAATTCTGCTCGAAAGCAACTTCAGGACAAGCATTCAGACAAAGAGTTCCCTTGTTTTAAGAGATCTGGATCTCCTGAATTCAAAATTAGAGCTTGTGGATGTTGGATTTACAATAACAACGCTTGATGATAGTATTGCAAAAGTTATTGAGCCGGGAGCATCACCCCCGAGTGAAAGGGTAAAAGCACTGGAAAAGATTTCGGCTGAAGGAATAAAAACCTGGATATTCTTCGGTCCCATAATCCCCGGAGTTAGCGAAGAAAGCCTTTCAGAAATCGTTGAAATCGCAAAGGCTACAAAAAGCCTGATTTACTACGACAAGTATAGACCAAAACCATTCATGTCAGGAAAAGCTAAAGAATTTGCAGAAAGTGCCAAAAAAATTGATTGGAAAGAAGTTTCAGATAAGCTTGAAAGACTCTGCAGATCCAAGGGTGTCGAGGTTGCAAAGGCTTTCGATGATCTCTAGTTTATGAGAATGCCTTTTCGAGCGGGGGAACAACCTGTTTCTTCCTGCTCATCACTTTATCCAACCAGACACTCCTGCCCTCGAGTCTCTTTCCGAATGCCTTTTCCACGATTTTCGGCTCATCTGTAACTACTAGCAGCTCTGTCCCCTCTTTCATTATATCAGTAAGCATCAAGAACACACTGTGATAGCCCTCCGACTTCTTTTTCAAGAGTTCGCTGTAAATCTCCTCTTTTTTGTTCTCAATCATCGAAAGATCGAGGAGCTCTATCTGCCCTATTCCAACCTTCTTGCCACCCATCACAAAATCCTTGAAGTCCCTCATCACTATCTCCTTCGCGGACATCCCTGTGAGCTCCGATAGCTTCGCCTTAACTTCTATTCCAAATTTAATCATATCTTCTATCCCTGCTATTTTTGCAAGTTCCTCTGCGACCTTTTTGTCGATTTCAGTCGTCGTTGCAGACTTGAAAATAACGGTATCGCTCAGGATCGATGCAAGCATGATTCCCGCGATATTCTTTGGTACATTAATGCCGGTTTTGTCGTAAAGAATTTTTAGAACTGTTGCCGTGCATCCAACGGGCAGAGCCAAGAAGAATATCGGATTCGGGGTTGTGATATCACCAAGCTTGTGATGATCAACAATAGCTACTATCTCTCCCTTTTCAAGATTGTCCAAACTCTGAGCCTTTTCTGTGTGGTCCACCAGTGCAATCTTCTTTCCAGTCGCATCTAAGAGCTTCTGAGGGGTTTCAAAGCCGAATTTTTCCAATACAAACTTCGTTTCAGCATTTATCTCTCCCTGAACCGCTGGTATAGCGACAAAGTCTAATTTCATCACGTTTTCTATTTTTTTAGTTTTTTTCCACTCGTTCAAAAGATGTGCAAACGAGATCGCTGAACATACGCTGTCCGTGTCAGGGTTTTTGTGCCCCACTACATAAACCTCAGCCATGAACTCGATTGCCCTCACAAATAGATAATTTTTTCTAAAAAAGAATCTTCAGAACCATGAACCAGAATGTGAACTACCCCTTGCTAACGCGAGGGGTTTCTCGCTTCTCTCTACGGGCATTCATGGCTCACATCCCCACATCATGGATGTTGGAGGGGCATTGTAATCTCTGTCCATATCCCAACCGCATTTTGGACTGGCGAACTCTTTATCTTTCAGGAACTTCGGATTTTTGAATGTTAGGTTATTGGAATCAATGTAGAAGTGAAATACGCCCACATCTATTCCAATAGCCCAGCCAGTTTTGGTTATAAGTTCTTCA
>CAYSRI010000024.1:0-5865 GCA_964433405.1 uncultured archaeon
TCCTTTTTCTTTTCGAGAACGCACAAATGCTCAATGGAAGTCATGGGATAATTCCCTGTCTCGTCCTTTTCGAGCGATTTTACCATATCCCAAATCGTAAGAAGGGCCACGCTTACCCCAGCAAGAGCCTCCATCTCCACGCCGGTTTTCCCGAGAGATTTCACAGTGCATCGAACCCTGATCCCTTCCCCTTCAATTTTGAAGTCAAACGAAATCGATGTAAGCGGTACTGGATGACACATCGGAATGAGCTCCGGGGTCTTTTTTACCGCCAAAACGCCTGCAATGTTTGCAGTGGCCAGCACATTACCTTTTGCAACGTTGTTATTGATGATTGCCCCAATTGTTTCCTTCCTCAGCCTGATAAATCCCTCTGCAGTCGCCGTCCTAAAAACGTCTTCTTTAGATGAAATATCCACCATTCTGACCTTTTCACCCTCGATATGAGAAAACTCCATGCAACAATTAGTTCGTTAAAAATATATCTTCTTCCGCAGAAAATGATTCCATGAAGGCTCTCCTTGTGGTCGACATGCAGAAGGATTTCTGCTACAAAAATGGAGCCTTGTACATTCCGGGGGCTGAGGAGATCTTCAATACGACGAGGAACGTTGTGAGGAGAGCAAGAGGAAGAATTCCCGTGATATTCACGCAGGACTGGCACAGGGAGGATGATGAGGAATTCAGGATCTGGCCCAAGCACTGCATTGCAGACACAGAAGGCGCTGAGATTATCGAAGAACTTGAGCCAACTCGAAAGGACTATTTTGTGAGGAAAAGAAGGTATTCCGCCTTCTTCGGTACCGATCTCGATTTGCTGCTCAGGGAGTTGAAGGTTTTGGATGTTTTCGTTTGCGGTGTTGCGACGAATATCTGCGTGCTCCACACCGCTGGAGATGCGGCTATCAGAGGATACAGAGTATCCGTGCTTCGGGACTGCACAAAGGCCCTGAGCGATTACGATTACGAATATGCCCTAAAGCACATGAAGAACGTCTTCAATGCCAACATAATAAGTTCTGACGAGTTCTTCAAAATGCTATGAAAATACCCCACTAAAAAAGCTTTTATTAAGATGAGATCAACTTTCTGCAATGACTTTAATCGAAGAAGCCAAAAAAGGAATAAAGAATGAATTGATCGTTAAGGTTTCGGAATACGAAGGAGTTGAAGCTGATAAACTTGTTAGATTGGTCGCTAAGGGTCATGTAATAATCCCAAAGAACGTCCTTCGAGAAGTTGAGCCTAGGGCTATTGGAATGCTCGTCTCGACAAAGGTTAACGCCAACGTTGGCACGTCTCAGGAATATGTGAACGTTGAGGAGGAAGTTGAAAAGGCAATTGTTGCTCAGAAATTCGGCGCCGACGCCGTGATGGACTTATCCACTGGAGGAGATCTCAGGGAGATCAGAAGGAGAATTATAGAAGTTGTAAAGGTTCCTTTTGGCACGGTTCCTATTTATGAGGCTGCAAGAGACTGTAGAAGAATCGTGGACATGAGTGAGGACGATTTCATAAAAGTCGTGGAAGCACAGGCCAGGGAAGGCGTGGATTTCATGACAATCCATGCAGGAGTGAACTGGATAACAGTTGAAAGGCTGAAAAGGTCGAAAAGGCTTCTAGGTGTCGTCAGCAGGGGAGGAGCTATAACGATTGGATGGATGCTTCACAATGAAAAGGAAAACCCATACTACGAAAACTTTGATTACATCCTTGAGATTCTGAAGGAATACGACGTGACAATAAGCCTGGGAGATGCCTTTAGACCGGGGTGCATTCACGATGCGGGAGACAGGGCAAAATACACGGAGTTCATAATACTCGGGGAGCTTGTTGAAAGGTGCAGGGCTAAGGGTGTGCAGTGCATGGTCGAGGGTCCCGGACACGTGCCTCTTGATGGCATCTTCCCAGCTGTTAGAGCGATGAAGAGCGTCACAGATAACGCGCCGCTTTACCTTCTGGGACCTCTGGTTACAGATATAGCTGCAGGTTACGACCACATTTCTTCGGCAATAGGAGCTGCAATAGCAGGAATGGCCGGCGCGGATTTCATTTGCTACGTTACGCCCTCGGAACATCTGGGATTGCCAACCGCTGAAGATGTCAAGGAGGGGGTTATAGCAGCAAAGATAGCGGCGCATGCGGTTGATCTCATAAAAGAGGGGCAGAAAGAGAGGGCAATGGCTAAAGACTATGAGATGTCACTGGCAAGGAGAAATTTTGACTGGGAAAAACAGTTCGCTCTTTCTCCGGATCCAGAAAAGGCCAGAAAGATCTGGGAAAGGAGGAAAGCAAGGGGAGAATACTGCAGCATGTGCGGAGATCTGTGCGCCATAAAGCTTGTCGAAAAATACGGTCAAAAAAAGGGTGATTAAGCTAAGAAACTAATGTGGAGTTACCGTATAACCCTTCTGCGCCTTTAGATCGTCAAGCCACTGTCCTATAAATGGGAAGACTTCTGTCGGGGCATTTAATCCAAACGGAAGATCTACATGGCCTGTATTCGGAATTATCTTGTACCTATCAAGCGGGTGCGGCGTTTTTGCCTGCATGAGATCCCTGATGATCTGCTCAGCCTTGACTAGGCCATCGAGCTCCGAGAGCACAGTGACGAACGGGACCTTTACCTTCTTCATGTTGTAGATGTAGTAGTAATAGCCATCGTAACCCGGCTTTGGTGTTGGTGGCTCAATTAGATACCCTCTGCCTCCGTTTTCAAAGTATTCCCTCGCAGTGTATCTCAGACCAAAATCGGCGTACTGCGCAAAAGTTGGGGTGTAAGCGCTGTCGAATATGTATCTAACAAGAAAATCGGTGAGATAAGAGTTGAGATTGGATGGGTTCGTAAAAGTAACTGCCTTTATTATTTCAGAGTAATTTCCATAAACATTATCCAACTTGTAAAGCACTTTAAAGAAGGAATCCAGTGTGAGGAGAGTGACGTACCAGAGAGGTTCAAATTCCCCCATTTTTTCTATAAAACTTCTTATATCTATGTAAATTGCCGGATCGAGAAGAGTCCAAGTCAGAATATTGTCAATCAGGCGAGGTAACGGAGGAATCATTGCTGGATCTATCGCTATGACACCTATCACGGTTTCGGGACCTATTTTATCTCCATTTCGGTATGAAGCGAGAGTATCGCTACTTTCAACCTTTGTGCACCAGGAGTTCACTATGAAGCACGCGGGGGTGAATACGAACTGCGCACCCTGTAGATATACGTAGGAAACCAGCCCGCCAGTGCTATGCCCTCCGATGATCGGGTTCTTACCCGTAACTTCATAAACCTTCCTTATTGCTGCCTTGGTGTCGTAAATGGCCCAAACATCGAGACTTGTGTATTTAGAACCAACTTCACTCTTCAGCGCTCCGCAACCAGTTCCGCGATAGTTCACAAGCCAAACGTCGTATCCCTTCTTCCAGAGATAGTAAGCCAGGCTGTAGTAAAGCATCGGATCGTTCTGAATCCTCGGATCATTCTTCGCCCACTCTGCGAGATTCTCTGGCAGTTTTGCTTTGTAAACACCTTTCAGGCTATCAGGAGTGTGGGGTAGGTATTCAGCCATGTTCTCAACAAGGCCTGAAAAGAGAACTATCGGCTGGGAACCAAGATTTGCTCTTTCTCCGGAGGGAGCGTATCTCAGCAATTTGATATAAACACCGTCATCCGTCCTTGCGCTGTAAATAACGCCCAGTTTTTCAAAAGGACAGTCGGCCAGAACAATGTTTGCGGAGGCTATGAATAGAATTACCCCCAGCACAAACCGCATCATGAAATATGGAGAATTTTCTGCTATATTAATTTATGCCCTTTTTACAATACAATTATAACAATCACCATTTAAAGAACAGCAAACATGAAATACCCGAAGAAGACTTGCAACGCATGGGTGAAACTCTTGCAGAGAAGATATTCTCCAGAGCAAGCGGAAAAAAAGTCAAGGCTGGTGATTTCGTTCTGGCGAACATAGATCTGGCCATGATCCACGATATCACAGCTCCACTTGCTATAAAGGCTTTTAGAGAGATCGCTGGCGAGAAAGCAAAGGTTTGGGATCCGAAGAAAGTAATTATGGCCTTCGACCATCAGGCTCCGGCGGACAGCGTAAAGTCTGCCGAGAACCAGAAGATGCTGAGGGCATTTGCCGAAGAGCAGGGTATTCTGAACTACGATGTTTGCGGCGGAATTGCCCACCAGCTCATGGTTGAGAACCACGTTGAGCCCGGAATGCTGGTTGTAGGCGCAGACAGCCATACATGCATGTATGGTGCCCTCGGTGCATTCGCCACAGGTATAGGTTCGACGGACATGGGTTGCGTTCTTGCTAAGGGAAAGCTCTGGTTCAAGGTTCCGGAAAGCATTCTTTTCAACATCTCTGGGAAGCTTGAAAAGTACGTATACGGCAAGGATATTGTCCTAAGGATAATAGGAAACATTGGGGCCGAGGGAGCGAATTACAAGGCCTGCGTTTTTTCGGGAGAGGTTGTGAAGGAGCTTCCGATGTCCGACCGGCTAACGATGTGCAACATGGCGATAGAAATGGGAGGAAAGGCGGGCATTGTCGAGCCCGACGATACTACGCTGCGCTACCTCAAGGAAATGGGCAGGGAATTCAGAGGAGAGCTGGTAAAAAGTGATGAGGATGCGGAATTTGAAAGGATCGAACTAAACGTTACGGGAATGGAACCCCAGGTTGCTGTTCCGCACAGGGTTGACAACGTTGTAGGAATTTCAGAAGTGAAGGGTGTTAAGGTCGACCAGGTGTTCATAGGCTCCTGCACCAACGGACGGTATGAGGATCTCAAGATAGCTGCCGAGATTCTAAAGGGGGAGAGAGTGGCAAAGAATGTAAGACTCATTGTAATTCCCGCAAGCAGAAGAGAGTACATGAGGGCTTTGAAGGATGGGCTAATAGAGATCTTCGTCGAAGCTGGCGGAATAGTGGAGTTCCCATCCTGCGGCCCCTGCATGGGCGGTAGCTTCGGACTCATTGCCAGCGGAGAAGTGAGCGTTTCCACGTCGAACAGAAACTTTGTGGGCAGGCAGGGAAGTCCAGAAGGCAAGATCTACCTTGTAAACCCAGCTGTAGCTGCTGCAACCGCCATATATGGTGTTCTAACCGATCCAAGAGAAGTTTAAGAGACTATTTTAAAACTCCTCCCTCGTCCGCACTTGTAGCGTGTTTTGCATATCTGTACAGGCATCCTTTTTCTACCCTGGGTTTGAAATCGGGTAATTTGTTCAGCCTTCTACGTATTTCCTCATCATCGAGTACCACATCAAGCCTTCTGGACGGAATGTCTATTTCTATTTCATCTCCATCCTCCAGCGAGGCTATTGGGCCCCTTTCGGCCGCCTCAGGGGAAACGTGCCCTACGCATGGCCCTTTTGTTGCGCCGCTGAACCTTCCATCGGTGACAAGAGCGACACTCTCTCCGAGACCGTAGAGCATAAGTAGGGTCGTCGCTGTCAGCATCTCTCTCATCCCGGGTCCTCCCTTTGGCCCTTCATACCTTATGACTATAACCTCTCCTTCCCCGATTTCTCTCCCAAGAATGGCTGATACTGCTTCTTCCTCGCAGTTGAATACCCTTGCGATTCCCTTGAATTTCATCATTCTTTCGCTTAAGGCTGAGGTCTTGACCACGGCGCCTCTTGGAGCAAGATTTCCCTTCAAAATCGCAATGCCCCCTTCCCTGTGAACGGGATTGTCCAGCGGTCTTATCACGTTTTCATCGTTAATCCTTGCCTTTTCCGCAATTTCCCCTATTTTCAGCCCGGTTACGGTTTTACAATCCTTGTTTATAAATCCTTCAATCCTTTTAAGCAACGCAGGAATTCCTCCCGCATTGTGGAAGTCA
>CAYSRI010000024.1:5875-13624 GCA_964433405.1 uncultured archaeon
CCACCTGGGGCTATTCCGCAGAGATGGGGTACTTTTCTGCTAATTTCGTCGAAGATTCCCAGCGAAAGTCCGATTCTCAGCTCCTTCGCTATTGCGGGAAGGTGAAGAACGGTATTTGTCGATCCACCGAGAGCCATATCTGCGATGATCGCATTCTCAAATGCTTCGACGGTCAGTATCTCCGATGGTCTGATTTCTTTCTTAAGCGCATCCATCACAAGCCTTCCGGCTTCGAGCGCAAGTCTCAGCTTTGCAGAATAAACCGCGGGTGTTGTGGCCATCATTGGAAGAGTCAAACCCAATACTTCCGTCAAGCACTGCATGGTGTTAGCAGTGAACATTCCTGCACAGGCTCCCGGAGTTGTGCAGATGTTTTCCTCAACGTACTTTGCGTAATCCGGGTCTATCTGACCTCTCTGCGCAAGTTCAAATATCTCTGCAACGTCTATTGCGGTGAGATCCCTAGCGCTGAAAATACCGTAAGACGGACGAAAAGGAAGCATTCCTCCCCCTAAGACGAAGACTGTTGGGATGTCAATCCTTGCTGTAGCCATCAGCATTCCAGGAACTATCTTGTCACAAGTTGCGATGCAGACCATTGCGTCAAACCCGTGAGCCTCAATCATAAGCTCTATTGAGTCCGCTATGACTTCCCTGCTCGGAAGCGGTGCCCTCATACCACTATGACCCATGGCTATTCCGTCGCAGATCGCGATCGTGTTGAACTCAAGCGGAACTCCTCCGCGTTCCCTTATGCCCATCTTAACAAAGTGAGCAATTCTGTCCAGATGCATGTGCCCTGGAACTACTTCGTTCCAGGAATTTACAACTGCAACAACAGGCTTCCCGAAATCCTCCTCTGTAAAGCCAAGACACCTCGCAAGGGCCCTGTGACCAACTCTGAGCGGATTTCCAAATACTTGTTCACTTCGCATGCTCCTAGCTCACCTTCGACGGCTTAATCTTTTCTGATTTATTACAAAAATTAGGGCCTGAATGCGACCTTTATCGCTCCCGATTTCCTCTTGTTCAGTACTGTCCACAGGGCCTTCTTGTACTCTTCAAGCGGGAAAGTGTGAGTCAGGAGACAGGAAAAATCCCTCTTTTTCATCATGTCGAGTGCCATTTCGAACGGGTTCTTTATCTCACCGCCTACTTCTTCATAGCTGGCTCCAAAAATTCCAAGAACCTCAAGCTCCTTTGCAAAGATTGGAGCAAGATCTATCAAGACCTTTGAAACAGTTCCAGCAACAACCACCTTTCCCATTGGTTTTGCTATTCTAAGACACGTATCTAGAGATTCAGCTGTTCCTACACATTCATAGGCTATGTCCACGCCACCAGCTACCAGGACTTTGCCACTCATGGGAGGTTTGTAAACTCTGCCACCCGTTAGCTCAGCAATTTCGCTGATCGGGTCTCCAACAATGACTCTGCTTGCCCCGAAACTCTTGGCAATCTCGCTAAGCCTCTCATTCTTCTCTATTCCCCATATCTCTCCC
This sequence comes from uncultured archaeon, assembly GCA_964433405.1. Classification (GTDB taxonomy): domain Archaea; phylum Halobacteriota; class Archaeoglobi; order Archaeoglobales; family Archaeoglobaceae; genus WYZ-LMO2. The sequence goes on from CAYSRI010000024.1 coordinate 7,378, forward strand.
CTGAAGCCCAGATATCTGAGCGCTGCTATGGTTGCCAGGCCGATCATTCCGCAGCCAACAACGGCAACGATGTCATCCTCTTTCGGAAATGCTCTGAGTGCAGTGTGGATCCCGACACATAGAGGTTCGGCTAAGACGGCATTTTCATCCGGGATTTCATCTGGAACTCTTATCAGTGCATCGTGGTGCGCTACTGTATATTCCGCCCATCCCCCCGGCACGTCCCTGCAGATCCCCATGAAGATTCCTGGAGACAGCGTTCCACGGTCCGTATTCTTGCAGATCGCAAACCGTCCAATCCTGCAGAACTCACATTCCTCGAAGCCTCTAACCCTGCATGGCAGGGCGGGAACAACAACGACCCTGTCACCTTTCTGGAAATCTCTAACATTCTTTCCAAGTTCCTCAACCGTTGCAACCATCTCGTGTCCAGGAACTAGCGGAAAGGATGTCATCGGATAGAGATACGTGCTTTCGGAAAGGGTTATCAGCCTCACATCCGAGCCGCAAATTCCGCTAATCCTTGTCTTTAATTTAACCCAGTCATCAGAAGGCAATTTCGGCTCCGGATAGTCTCTGCGGTATTTCACAATGGACAGCGGCCCGTAGTACGCGCTCTTTGAGAACTTTGAAAGGAACATCGTAAGTCCAACTTTTAAAAAATTAAGATCAAGTACGATCGCCCGCATACTTCTGCAGATTGCAACCCTCAAGCCAGACTATTCCGAGCGTCAGAAGATCGGGGGGATTCAGATTTTTCTCCTGCGATATTTTTACGTCCAGAAGTGCGGGTTTTTCTACGCTTTCGGCCTTGTCAAGAGAGTAGGCTATGTCCTCCGGATCCTCCACTCTTATCCCTACCCATCCCATGGCCTCTGCAACCTTGTCATAGCGAACTTCGCCGAAATCGACGCCCATGTATCTCCCCCCACAGATTGCCATCTGCGCTCCCTTTATCATTCCCCAAGCTCCATCGTTCATCACTATCGCTGTTATCTTCACGTTTTCCCTGCTAGCGGTCTCCAGCTCCTGAATAGTGAGCCCAAAGGCTCCGTCACCTGTTATGAGGTAAACAGGCCTTTCGGGATTTGCCAGCTTTGCTCCAATTGCGTAAGGAAGCCCTGTGCCAAGATGTCCCGAGTCTGCAGCCCACAGGAATGTGTTGGGTTCGTAAATTCTGTTAAGGTAGTAGGCCCATACTGCTGTATTCCCACCGTCAATGCATGCGATTGCGTTTCTGGGATAGAAATCCCTGACCTCCTTTATTACCCTGAGCGGATGTATTGGCTTTTCATTTGATTCCGCCTGCCTCAAAAAGTCTGCAAGCCAATCTTCCTGAATCTTCCTGTACTCCTTAAGCTTTTCGTTCGGGGGCTTTAAATCTCCCAGCTTCCTGACTTCCTCAAGAAGGAACCTGAGTGTTTCCTTTGCATCACCCAAAATTGCAAGGTCCACGGGTCTGTTCAGGGCAATCATTTCGGGCTCGATGTCTATCTGGATCGTCTTCTGAACCTCGGGATCCCCCCAGGCAGGTGGCCTTCCCCAGAAGTCGAGATCCCCCAACTTGCTACCGACAACGAGCACAACGTCAGCGTCGTTCTGAGCAGCAACGGCTGCAGGGCTTGTGGGGATCAGAGATAGGGGATGATCTTCAGGTATTGCGCCCCTTGCGGACATGCTCGTTGTGACAACTGCTCCAAGGTACTCTGCGAGGTCTTTAAGCTCCTTCCAGGCCTTCGCCCTGAGAACTCCGCCACCAGCGTGAATTAGCGGTCTTTCGGCTTCGTATAGCATCTTTGCAGCCTTTCTAATTAGTTCCAGATCCCCTACGGGATTCCTCATAGGCCTGTACCTTTCGGGAGGATAGATTCCCGCATACTCTTCCTCAGCATCGTTGAACAGGACGTCTGATGGCAAATCGAGGTGAACGGGGCCAGGTCTTCCTGAAAGGGCAACCCTAATAGCTCTTTGAATCAGCTCCGGGATTCTCTGCCAGTGATAAACGACGGCGCTGAACTTCGTTATCGGCTTGAGCAAGTTGTGCTGATCAAGAGACTGCATCGACCCCCTCTCAGGATAACACTTCCAGGTCTGGTTCTGCGCCGTAAGAACCAGAATCGGAATCCCGTCCGCAAATGCGGGATAGACTCCTGGAACAAGGTCAGCGCCTCCGGGGCCTACTGTGCCCATGCAGACCCCTATTTCACCAGTGACTCTTGCGTATGCGTCGGCCATACTTGCGGCAGCCTGCTCGTGCCTGCAGTTTACGAACCTTAAACCTTCCTTTTCACCGAACCTCTTCACGGCATCCAGAATCGGAATCAGCTGCGCTCCGGGGACGCCGAAGATGTACTTGACCTTCTCCTTAAGAAGGCATTTCACCAACAAATCTCCACCAGAACTCATGAAATACTGTAACTAAAAAATTTTATTAATTTTTTCCCTTAATGAATTGAAAAGTTGCAGCTGAGACTATCTCTTCTCCCTAGGCATACAGATTATCTCTTTTATCTGCATTTCAAAGAAATTGTTCATGTGCGCAGGTTTCAGAACAACCGCAGTATCTGCACCCCTAACCCTGCCACCAATTGCCACAACTTCCTCAAGCGGTATTGCTCCGCTGTCCGCAGCCATCACCGCAATTTCAACGCATACCTTCAGGCCGTGACCAAAAAGGGCCCTGAGTGTCTCTGCAATCACCTCAACTCTGCTTATCCCTCCGAACTTCCTAGTTATGCTTCTCTCAATACCTGAAAGAACGTGGGACTGCCTGACGATCGTTACCCCCTTACTCCTAAGGAAATTCTCGGTTTCCTGATCCATCGTGTTTTTTCCCTCTTCCATGAATCCCGTGTGGTAGGTAACAACAACCAGTTTCATGCCAGAATCGAGGTACTTCAGGGCCTTCTTTGCAGTCTCGCCGTACGATGAGGCAAGAACAACGTGCTTTATTCCGAGCTCCCTTGCTCTCTCGAAGGCGAGCTTCAACGTAGCCTCAGTGTTCTCCTCTCCGGGTTTTTCAAAGTAGAATATCTTCCTCTCGATCACTTCAACCACCCGAAGATCAGTGTGATGGAGAGCAACATTAACATTATTGTCAGTATCAGGGCAATGACTGCCATCCTGGCATCGCCGAAGACGATTGGAATGGGCCCAATAAGCACCACACCTCCAAATCTTTTCTCTTTTTTCTCTGGAAACTCTGGATAACTCTCCTTTGGGCCAAAATCCTGATCACCTAAGAAAGATGACAAGATGAGCAGGAATCCCAGCATTACAAGGAAAAGCCCGAAAAACCACGCTAATTCCATCATCTCAACCACATGAAAAGCTGAAAGATTGCAAGGAGTGCGAAGGTCATAAGGATCAGAAATGCTGCAGTTCCGTAGTCAGAGGAAACGAGAATTGGGAAGGGGCCTATCAGCACCAGGGCTCCATAGGACGTGGCCGGAAGACTTGAGACAGTTAAAAGCGCCAGCCCCAGAATAAGGATTGCAAATCCCATTACCAGCCTTTCAGCATTCATGCTAATAATACGATCTCAGTTTAAAAACTTATGAGGGGATAGTATCAGCTTCTCCCATGAATTATCTCGCTTACGAAGGGGCTCCCCGCTCCAGAAGCTTTTGGCTTGCAGCCCCCACATACAGTATATTGAGGGAAGCATTGTAGTCTCTCTGCTTCCCATCCGCATTTAGGACATACAAACCATCTATCCTTTAATGTTAGATCTTCTGCAACACAGCCACAGTTGGAGCACCTACCTTCCCTGCTTTATCTCCTTTCGAAAGGGACTTAGCAGCAACGGTAAGTTAAATATGTTTTAAATCACTCTTGAGGCAGTGCATTTTCCGAAAAGGGCCAATTAGAACAGAATTTCCAAGATATCTTCAGGTTTTTCTGCCACGAAATCGGCCTCATTTTTATTCTTCCCGCTCTCAAGGAAGTTCCTGTCTCCGTATGCCGCATAAACTGTAAGCATTCCAAGCCTCTTTCCTGCCTCTACGTCTCTCCTCATGCTGTCCCCTACTATGGCAGCTTCCTCAGCTTTAACCCCAAGCTTCTTGAGGGCCAGAAGCAGTGAATCGGGCTCGGGCTTCCTCTTTCCGGTCATGTCGGCAGAAACTATAACGTCGAAGTATTTCTGCAGACCAGCTTTCTTCAGCCTCGAAATCGCATGGCAGTTCTCCGCATCCGTTACGACTGCCAGCTTCACCCCCTTAAGCCTCAGGTTTTCAAGAACCTTCCTGATACCTGGGTAGAGTGTTATGCTTTCCAGCTTCACCCTCTCATAGATTTCGCAGCAATCTCTGTAGAGCTCTTCGCTGTAAATTCCTTTGTCTCTAAGATAGTCTGCTATGTTTTCGTGGCTTTCAAAGCTGTACTTCCGCCTCAAGAAGTACTGCAGCAGCTCATCTGCGTCACCACAACAAATTCTGTTAATTACCTCCTTGCACGCCCTTATCTTTGCCTCAATAAAATCCACCAAGGTGTTGTCCAGGTCGAAGATTACGGCTTTTACCTTAGAGCACGTATCTTCCCTCTTCACACGCGACCACCTCTGCCTCAACTCTCTAACGTCAAAGGTGCTGATCTTTCCTACCCTACCGCGAATCATGGAGTTTTTGCCAAGAACCTTTAAACCTTACTGCTTGATTCCAAGGCTCATCAGCTTCCTGCATATGCGAAGGTGCTTCTCAAACTCCTTCCAGAGTTCTTCGTCGAGAAACCTTAGCTTTAACTCTCCAATCCCCTTCTTCCCCTTGAACTCCCCGAATATAACAACGCTGTTCAGCCTTATAACCCCGAAAACCATTGCCAGGCTGTAGATCAGCCTCAGCATTGATCTGTTAGTGCAGAAATCTGCATCGACAGCATGAGGAAAAGTGAAGAGGAAGTGCTCTATTCCCTCGGCCTCGCATAAATCGGCCATCTGTCTGTCGGCTGTCAGAACTACTGGCAGCGCTGCTCTCTCTTTCTCAAACCTTCTGAGAGTCTTGACTATTATCAAATCGTTTTGCTCCTTATCGTTTGTTGAAGTCTCCATACCATCAATCTCCACAGCATACCTTCTCAGCTCCCTGTATTCAGCAAGGGCTATGCTGGCGAGCCTTGACCTCTTCATCCTCCTGTTTACGAGTTCATCAAGCAGGAACTGCTGGTATCTGGCACTCTTCTTGATCTCGTTTATCTGAGCTGGAGAGTACTTGAAGTTCAGCGAAGCCTCGATTTCATCTCTCACCGTGTTGACAAGGAGGACTTCACGCAAATCAATAGGAGAGTTCGTGATGAAGCGGTGGTATAGAACGTTCGTGTCAGGAGAGAAGAATAGGGGTTTGCCGAGCGTTCTGTATGCTTTCAGGCGTTCGTCAAACACTTTCCGATTTTCATAGTGGGTTGCTCCGGCTGCAAGAAGGCACTGCAGAAAATCGCTATAGGAGGGCATCTCTTCATGAAATCTCTGCTCCTCAAAATCCATCTCGCCCTGCATGATCTTCAGCCTGTATCCTTTCTCTTCAGGCTCTGCCTTGACTATATCGAAGTGCTTGTAGAGAGGATACATCACGCTGACCTCATCGAGAAGGTTCAGTAGAATCTGAAGCTCTTCATTCGAGACAACAGCCTCATTCATCTCCGGCACTCCCAGCCTCCTCCATGAAGTCTCTCAGCTTCTGATTGGTCAGAGGAATCATCATGTAGGGTTTATCTTCAAGCTCCTTAACTGCCAGATAGAAGACGTGCTCCAGCCTGAGCTTCATCGCTGGTATGAGGGCTGCAGAGACGAGAGTTTTTCTTCCAGGAGTTATGTCTATTGCCACGCTGCATCCCTGAGCTTTCAGTTTCTTGATCAGTTCCCCAATTCTTCTGAGTGCGGTGATGAAGTCGTAGTCATCTATAACTGTCGAACTGATTTCAGGCTTGAATCCGAATTCCTCGCTCAAAACTCGCATTCCTTCAGAAATTTTTTCAAGGTCTCCAGAATAAGACTTTTCGGCAAATATGTGGATCGTATCAGGGTAATAACTCTTCTCAGCCAGAACCGCATAGTATGTATTGAGAACTGCCCATGCTGAACGTCCGAAGAGGGTTATGTAGGCTTTCTTTTCGGTCATACTATCAAATTTTGATTTGTTTCATTATACATGAGACTACCGTTCTGATCTGGCGATGACTTCAATAACGCCCTCATCTCTTCCCTCCTCATGTCATGAGAGAGCTTTCGGGGTTAACGGATAAAGCCCCCACA